>NZ_JAUBPE010000078.1:9552-35255 GCF_036700565.1 Microcoleus pseudofavosus SVA1_A4 | reverse complement strand
GGATTTTAAAGTCCCAAAAGCCTTTCGACCCCAATTATTTACTTGCTACCCCTTGACAGTTCAAGACAGTATCTACAGATTTTATTCAATATTTATCATAAAATCGGAAAAGCGATCGCTCTTTTGTTCGCCGCAGAGCGCCGCCGATAAACACGGATGGAAAAATGGATCTCGCATTCTTGAGTAAAGTGCGATCGCAACAGAGCAACTCAGATTTATACTGGTTTTTTGGGCGCCGCGTTAATAATGTGACCCTCCGCATTTAAACTTAATCTAGACTAGCTATCCCAAGGAACACAAAAAAATAATGCGCATTCTATTTGTATCCGCCGAAGCAGCACCCCTCGCCAAAGTGGGCGGTATGGGCGATGTCGTCGGCGCTTTGCCTAAATTTCTGCGGCGCATGGGACACGATGTGCGCATCTTCATGCCCTACTACGGTTTCGTCCCCGACAAAATGGACGTTCCCAAAAAACCTGTTTGGAACGGGGCGGCCATGTTCCAAAGCTTCTCCGTCTTTGAAAGTGTTTTGCCGGGAACCGATGTACCTTTATACTTATTGCAACATCCATCTTTCTTGCCCCGCCGCGTTTACGGCGGCTTAGATGAAGATTGGAGGTTCACTTTTTTTGCCAATGCTGCGGCTGAATTTGCCTGGAATCACTGGAAGCCCCAAATTATCCACTGTCACGACTGGCATACGGGGATGATACCTGTTTGGATGAGCCAAGACCCCGATATCAGCACGGTTTTTACTATTCACAATTTAGCTTATCAAGGGCCTTGGCGCTGGCGTTTGGAGCAGATGACTTGGTGTCCTTGGTATATGCAAGGTCACAATACAATGGCTGCCGCCGTCCAGTTTGCCGATCGAGTAAATACAGTTTCGCCGACTTACGCCGAGCAAATCAAAACCCCAGCTTACGGGGAAAGTTTGGAAGGTTTGCTGTCTTTCCTCGGCGGCAAAGTCTCGGGCATTTTGAACGGAATTGACACAGAATCTTACAACCCAGAAACTGACAAGTACATCCCTCAACAATTCAGTGCTGATACTATTGAAAAGCGCCCAGCTAACAAAATTGCCCTGCAAGAAGAAGTCGGTTTGGAAGTGAATAAAGGTGCCTTTTTAATCGGCATGGTGACGCGGCTGGTAGAACAGAAGGGATTGGATTTGATAATTCAAATGCTCGATCTGTTCATGGCCTATACGGACGCTCAATTTATTGTACTCGGAACGGGCGATCGCTACTACGAAACCCAACTCTGGCAAATGACAGCCCGCTATCCCGGTCGGATGTCCACCCAATTACTCTACAACGAAGCCCTCTCCCGTCGCGTTTACGCAGGCTGCGACACCTTCCTGATGCCCAGCCGTTTCGAGCCCTGCGGCATCAGCCAAATGCTCGCCCTCCGCTACGGGTGCGTGCCAATGGTGCGCCGCACCGGCGGTTTAGTCGATACCGTTTCCCACAACGATCCGATCGAGAACACTGGTACAGGTTACTGTTTCGATCGCTACGAACCCCTCGACTTGTTCACCTGCATGATCCGAACTTGGGAAAGTTTCCGCTACAAAGATAAGTGGAAAGAACTGCAACAGCGCGGCATGAGAGAAGATTTTGGCTGGGATATTTCGGCCCGGAAATACGTCAACTTGTACAGCGATATTTTGGGACTGCCGCCCGAAGAAACTGCACCGGAACCACAGCCAGAATTGATTCTTGGCAATGGGTAATTGGTAATGGGTAAGTTGACTGTTGACAGTTGACTGTTGACAGTTGGCTGTTGTTATTTGTTAGTTTTTAGTTTTTGGTTCCCATGCCCAATGCCCAATGCCCAATGCCCAATTAATCAACAAATAAATCGAGAGGTAAATGACCGTAAGTGCCGCTAACTCCACCTTCTGAGGAAGATTGACACGACACCAAAACGCCCCGGTAAGTTCCGGGATAGCCGTCAACATAATACGACCCCTTCAAAGTATTGAACTTAATATAAACAGAACCAGCAAAGGTCGAAAAAGCATTGGGATCTAAAACAGCTTGATATCCCAAAGCTTTCAAATAAGCTTCTAAAGCTAAAAAACCGTCATCCGTCGAAGACGCGCACACACCAAGCATTTGATAATCCGACAAACTTGCTACCAGCAAAATCGCTTGACGGAGTGCCTGTTTTTCCAGCGGCGATGCTACAGATTGCATATCCAGACAAGTGAAATCTTTGAGGATTTGCTGTGCTTCTTCAACAGTTAGGGTAGTCGGGTTTTGAGTAGACATGAATTGCTCTGATATTTCCCAAAATTACGATCGACACTCGGGTACTCGTCAACGAATTTCTGCCATTGCAACCCTCGATCGACGGCTGTAACACTTGCACAAGTCCTGATTATAGCCCATTGTGTGCTCTGGCAATCCATTCGGGCGATCGTCTTCGAGGGCTTCGCCAACGCCCGTATCGCACAAAAAAGCTAGTAGTTTTTACCAAGGTTTTCAAGTTTAGATCAGTCCGCGTTTTTTCAGCTTTGCTAGCGCATCTTCTGCCGCATTTTTCTCAGCATCTTTTTTGCTTTTGCCTTTACCTTCTCCATAGAGTTTCTCTGCGACATAAACTTTAGCGAGAAATTCCGGCTTGTGGGGTGTGCCTCCTTCTTGGACTGTCACGTATTTAGGGGGAGTCGTGTCACCGTTGGCCTGTACCCATTCTTGAAAGCGATTTTTCGAGTCTACAGTCGATCGAGTTTCCACAACATTTTCGGGAACAGAATCAAACATTTGCCACACAAACTGGCTAACTTTGTCCATATCTTGCGTATCGAGATAGTAAGCGCCAATAAATGCTTCAAAAGTGCTGCTGAGCAAATTTGGGTTGGTAATCCCACCTTCTCGATAAGCTCCTTTTCCCAGCCGCATTTTTAAATCTAAATTGATTTCAGTAGCAAATCTGGCTAATTGTTTTTCATCTACCAATGCAGAACGCCGGCGAGTCAATTGGTCTTCTCCCATTTCTGGATGGCGCTGATAGAGATATTCGCCGCTGAGAAAAGTCAGCAAAGCATCGCCGAGAAATTCTAAGCGTTCGTTGTCTTCTTCGCGGAACGTGGGGTTTTCGTTGACGTAGGAACGGTGGGTGAGCGCTTGGCGCAGCAGTTTTTCATTTTTGAATTCGGGAAGGGTAATTTTGAGTTCTTGTGTAGGATTACTTAATGGCATAGGAGTTTTGTAAGGGTTATTGTTTTTGGAGTTTGGTGTTGTTATGCGGACATGAAAGAGCCGCAGATAGCGGTTGGTTTGGAGCATCTAGTTTATCAAATAAACTGGATTTTTGCTATCGGCGGCTAGGTAAATTTTAACAGATATTTGACTGTTCTACTATTAGCCCGTTAGTCCGTCAGTCCGCCAGGGGTTAAAACCCCTGGCTCATAGCTAAAGTCCTCTTAAGAGGACTGAAGGTTGTGTTTTTTAACTGTCAGTCAGTCGGTTTTAACCGACTTTAGCTATTAGACAGGGAATTCATTCCCTGGCGGACTGTGCCACTTTATGCAGATAATTTATCTGCTTCTATTGATAACTTTTTTTGATTTTCAAGTTGCGGTTTCAATCCTGCACACAAACTAGACAATTCGTCTACATCATGAAAGTTATCCTCGCCAACAAGGTTAATCAGTTTTTTGCTTGCACTTTTGCGCCGTGCAAAAACGATGACTGTTATACCCAAAGCCTTCAAAAAGGTAATTAAACCTGCAAAGTCCCGATCTCCTAAAACTAGGATAATTAGGTCCGGAGAAGGCTTAATTGCAAATCGTTTACTACAGTCAAACACCAATTGTTTATCTAGACTGTTTTTGCCGGAATCGCGGACATCAACGCCAATACAACCAAGCTTTTCTAGCCGATTTTTGTCGTTAACTTGATTTTTGTGCTGCGAGTTATAGTAAATTTTAGGCGGTTCTAAACGTCCTTGTGATTTGGCAAAAGCCAGCAGGAATTCAGCTTGATCTTGGTTTAAGTAGACGTTCTGAGTATCCCAAGACATAGCAACTCGCTGAGACTGGCTTTTTTGTTTGCCTGTGGTTCGATGATTGTCCGTAATTTGATTTATGTCCTACAAAGAGGTTGACTGGACAGCCTCGACATATCGCGCCTCTAGCATTAAGGGAGTTTTGTCTATGGGTTTGCTCAAAAAAGAACATCTCGGCATAGAACAATCTGTTACCACAAAACACTGTAATTTTGTTGGGATTTGATTAGCGTCTTAGCTACAGGGTTTACAGAACTGCAACGAGCTTAGTAGCAGCCCGTTGAAGGGAAATTGAACTCAATAATGTTTCGATTTTCTCAAGCTTGTATCAACTTGTTAAAACGACATTAGACTCAAATTCCCCTCTACGGGGTGTTGGAAACTTGCCGCAGTATTATAAACCGTGTAGCTAAGACGACTCAATCAACATTCCTTGATTTTGAATGCGATATTTAGTTTTAGCTGTGCTTTTAGGCTAGCGTTCTAATTATTAGATGTCAAGTATTCACTCAAAATAATTTTTTTACATCATTAGGCATCTCACCAAGGTTTTGGGCAAGCTGACACCGATCGACCGTTCCCACATCAAAAACCCTCTCCCTCTCCCCCCGCGAGCCCCTCTCGCCCAGGCCCATCCCGCTTATCTCCGGCATTTGAAGAGTAAATGTAAAAATATGTTGCAAACTTTGTACTGCTGTGTTAAGTTTAGTTACATAAGGTTGAAATTAAACGAGGTTTCTGGTCATGGAAAACAAAGACGCAAAGTTGGGCTTCACTGAGTTCGCTGAAACCTGGAACGGCCGTTTGGCAATGTTGGGCTTCGTTATCGGCTTAGCTACCGAATACCTCACCGGTCAAGGCATTCTCTCTCAAATCGGTTTGATGTAATCAGCTTAACTGCATATATATAGCTGTAATTCAGGCGATCGATCGACCCCATCACAATTGCAAAAGCCCCCCCCGCTAATAAGTCCCCTTCACTTCACACGGAAGGGGGCTTTTGCATTTTCTCTCAAAAAATCCGACCGATGGCACAATCAAAAATCTTTTCCGTCTCCATATTTATCGCGAGACTAACTCCAGCAAACTAAGCAATTCCTACCGAATCAAAAATCCTCAATTTAGGGGTCAAAGCAGGAAGCTTCACCAAACCGTCCCGTTTGTGAGTCCGCGCGCTGTGACCTAAAATCATCTCCGACAGATCCGGCATTTCCTGCCAGCACTGCGAGCAGAACCAATAAACGCGATTGTGGCGAGCGTGGCGGAGCAATTTAGAGGAGCAACAAGGGCAACTATTCATGATATTTTAAACCTTCTTTAAGATAGGGAGCGATAACCAATTCATTACAGAGATTGACAAATGCCGGCGGATCTTAACTTCAGACACAACAATAATTTTTTTTTTCACTCAAAACTTTGATCGTCTCCCAAGTAGCACTTTTGGAGGCCCAACAGCAACACCACAATCAGAAGCTGAACGCTCCAAGGAGCCCAAGAGAAACCCCAAATAAAACAACCCAGTCCGGCCAAAACCACAAGAACAAAAATATCTTGAGAGGTTTGCCAGTAAATCCAGACGGCCGCCACAGAAACTATGAGTAGCAAAATGTAAGCTGAGGGCATAGTCGTCTTCTCCCAATGTATCTGCCAACAGTCAGGATCGATCCCTGACCATGTGCTTAAACTTAAAACTAAAACCTGAAGAACTTATGAAGACCAGCAAATTGTCACAAAAAGTAAAATACTCCGACCAGCTTATATTTGTCCGAGAAACCAGCAGGAATAATTTGTTTTTTTTCATGCTTAATTATAGCAACCGCGCCCGACGGTTAGGACATTCTTAATCGCTGCCACCATTGCTGTTACTGCTGATTCCTGATTCCTGATTCCTTCTGCTATAAATGCGCGATCGATCTATTCTTGCTCCCAGCCCAAAGCTTGGGCCACCTGAGCAGCCAAAGACATCGGTTCAAAAGGCTTAGCAATCACGCTCACAACCCCCAAATCCGCGAACATCCGCCTGTCCCCAGCTAGAGCTTTAGCCGTCAATAAAATCACCGGAATGTGCTGCGTAGCATTATTAGCTTGTAACTGTAGAAAAGTAGTAGGCCCGTCTTGGTCGGGCATCATCACGTCCAACAGAATAGCATCAGGCTGTTCGGCAAGAGCCTTAGCCACACCCTCGCGGCCAGAACTCGCCGTCAGGACTTCCCAGCCCCCCACCACCTCAAGACTGACTTGAGCCACTTCCCGAATATCTTCCGCATCGTCAATAACCAAGATGCGCTTGGTAGTCAAAATTAACATCTTTTTTAACAATGAGAACTTATTCTCAGGCTAGAGCCCAAATGTGAATATTTTGTAAAGCCAACTATTTTACCAGATCCGACTTAAAGTAAATTTTCAAAACTCTATGGCAGAAGCTACACAAGCCCCTCCCTAAGAACCGGCAGACTTAAGAAAAAAGTGCTGCCCTCCCCCAAAACGCTCTCCACCCACATCCGGCCCCCGTGCTGCTGCACGATACTGCGACAAATAGCCAGCCCCAAACCAGTACCTCCCTTCTGACGAGAATCAGAAGCATCAACCTGTTGAAAGCGTTCAAAGATTATCTCCAGCTTATCTGCCGGAATGCCCCGTCCTTGGTCTTTAACAGCAATCACGATGTACGACGAGTTCGTCCCTGGCAAGTGCGGATGGGCGGCGGCAGACTCAGGAGACAACAAAGACGACGACACCGACTTGTACCCTGCCTTTTCTGCCAAATCCGGATTGTGGGTCAACTCCCCGCTCAGCCAAACCGTAGCACCCGAAGGCGAAAATTTTATAGCATTGCTGAGCAAATTTGTCAAGGTCTGAATTAGCCGATCGGGAACAGCCCGCAATTGCGCCCCCACAGGCCTCACCGATAGAGTAACTCCCGCCTGCTGAGCCATTCCTTGCATCTCGTCGGCCGCCTGCAGCATCAGCTCAGCCACATTGCAAGTTTGTTTGATGGCAGTGCTGTAACTCGACTCCATCCGCTCTAAATCTAGAATGTCGTTGATCAAGCGCACCAAGCGGTCAGTGTTAGTGACAGCAATCTCCAGCATCCGCTTGGCTTTGTGGGGGTAAACGTCAAGCAGACCGCTGTTGAGGAGGCCGAGGGCACCGTGAATCGAGGTCATGGGCGTCCGCAGTTCGTGGCTGACCACAGAGATGAATTCATCTTTCATGCGCTCGATCGCCAGTCGCTCGGTGATATCCTTAAAAGTCACCACAGCTCCAATAATTTCGCCTTGTTCTCGCATCGGAGCGACAACGTACTCAACCGGAAAACTGCTGCCGTCTCGCCGCCAAAAAACCTCATCGGTGACGCGCCGCGCCTCTCCGTCTTCCAAGGTGGCTAAAATTTGAGAACTTACCCGGTTCGGCAGCAGTTTGCCGGCCTGCGGTGCCGCGCAGTGTGGGACAAGTTCAGAGCCTGAATTGATGTCTGTTGCAGGTGACAGTTGCTCGATCGCCCTCGAGGATTGTTCCTGTGAACGGTTTATGGTTTCATAGACCGGTCGATCGATCAATTCTTTCGATTCGCAGCCGGCCATTCTCACCGCAGCAGGATTGACAAAAGTTACTTTTCCCTTTTTG
Organism: Microcoleus pseudofavosus SVA1_A4; assembly: GCF_036700565.1. NCBI lineage: Bacteria > Bacillati > Cyanobacteriota > Cyanophyceae > Oscillatoriales > Microcoleaceae > Microcoleus > Microcoleus pseudofavosus. Next base: position 27,611 of record NZ_JAUBPE010000078.1, on the reverse strand, counting down.
TTCAACCCGCAAATTCCTTCTCCTGCGGAGAACAAAATCATTTCTGTTTGGTGGCGGAGTTGTTCAAAGGCTTTTTCGACTCGCTTGCTGTCGCTGATGTCGCGAGCGATTGTCGAAATGCCCGTTACCGCTCCTGTGGCGTCTTTAATCGGAGAAATTGTCAGGGACACATCTATTTGTTGGCCGTCTTTGCGCAAGTGCACGGTTTCGTAATGGTCGATGCTGGCTCCAGCCCTAATATGTTCCAGAATTTGGGGCATTTCTTTGGGGCGTTCGGGTATTGCTAAAATCTCGATCGACTGCCCCTTGATTTCCGTCGCACAGTAGCCGTAAATCTTCTCTGCTCCTGCGTTCCAGCTCTGAATTGTCCCGGCGAGGGTTTTGCCGACAATGCCGTCGTCGGAAGACTCGACAATCGACGCCAAGCGCACGAGTTCGTCTCTAGTTTGCTTGTATTCCGTGATGTCGCGGCCCAAAATCACGATATTTTTGCGTCTGCCGTCGGGGTGAAATACGGGTACTTTAATCACGTCGTAGATTTTCACAGTACCGTCCGATCGGGGAATCATTTCTTCTCCCCTAGAAAGCTTACCTTTTTCCCACGCTTCTCGATCGCTGACCTCGCACGCCTGCAGGGCCTCGCGGTAAAAACTGCTGAGTTCTCCTAGTTGAGAATCTGTCAGCCCGCGGTATTTATCTGCTGATAGCTCGAACACTTCCAATATCCCTTGATTTGCCTCCTGCCACCTACCCTCGCCATCTTTGAAGCAGACAATATCTGGCATGGCATTCATCAGCAAGTCGAGATAGGATCTTTCTCGCCGTGCAGCTTCTACCTCCGCCCGCTTGGCGATTTCCCGTTGCAGGTTTTCGTTTGCCGTTTGCAGCGAGTTGATTAACAAACTTTCTGTAAAATTCCGTTCTTTAATTACTTCTTGAAGTCTGTGGAGTTCTACCGACAGCCGCCTGCGGGCCAACAAATTCTCTACCCGCAATTGCAGTTGGGTGGCATCTACGGGAGTTGCTATCAAATCGTCTATTCTGCGTTCGAGTTGTTTTGCCGTCAGCGAAAATGGCTGTTCAGAAAGAGCACGCGTTTGGGATTTTCCGAGGAGCAAAAACGGTAAAAATATCGGCTCGGCGGCAGCTTTTAATGCTTCTAGCAGCGGCCCGATGCGATCGAAATTTGCCTCGTCGAGAATGCACAAGTCAAAAGCAATTTGGGCAATGGAAAATTCGGAGTTTAGTTCCCAAGTGCGATCGGGTACGATCACCTCATGATCGGTGTTGAGGTGTGCGATCGGCAAATGTTGTTGGTGGCGAGCGACCAAGAGTAAAATGCGGCTCATTAGCTTGTTAATTTCCCAATGACTAATGATTTGATTTCCGGTAAATTCACCGATTATCAGATTTGTAGTGAAGACTTTAGCCCTATATTTTCTGAGGACTTTAGTCCTCACTACAAACCAATTTTCTAGCTGTCGTTCGATCGGACATAATATGAGTGTTGACTAATGATATCAAATCCGGTGGCATCGGAATTAATATTACCCACAGTCAGGAAACTCCATGTGCCGTTTCCCTACAATTAATCGGGCGATAGTTACATCTCTCGCGAGCACTCATGATTATTTTGGGGTAGGGAAACGGCATTGCCGTGTCCTCTGTTGGTTACGCAAATTTTTAATTTTTACACTACCCATAATAGTAGTAAGGTGCGCAATGCGCCCCCTACAAATAGGGTTTCTGCGTAAGTTCTGAACGGATGACTAATGACTGATGACTAATGACTGATGACTGATGACTGATGACTGATGACTGATGACTTTTTACGGCATTCCGATCGGAATCAAAGCATCTTCCGGCATACAGGTAGAGTAACGCTCCCCTTCCGATAAAACTGCAATCAGCCTCACCTGCCAGTCGGGCATAATCTGCAAATCCGCCCAGGGCACTGCTACCTCCAAACATTTATCCAATCCCACTTGGGCCCGGCTGAGGCGGGGCTGCCACTCATCGCCCTCTCCTGCTTCGTGAAACGCAATCGATTTCGTCAGCAAATTAATCTCTAACTGATGGTGGAATCGGTAGTTTAGCGGTGCTTCCTCGGGCAAACCCGACAGCGGAATCAGACTGTTTTTCATCGTGCGATCGGGATAAAACCAGAACAAATTTAACTCTGGAGGGCAATCAATTCCCGGCCGCACCCCTGCCTTGAAGTCGGCGCGAATGTAAAAATTCAAGTGGTCAACCCCGTACCAAAGCCGCTGAATTGCCGAACTCCGGTGCATCGTACCCCTTGCTCCCCCAACTTCAATCCGGCCGGCTTTGTCCCAATCCTGTTCGTTGCCGATACCGTCAATCACCGGGTGAATAAAGCTCAGCGGCTGGTGATCGCCTTGAACAGAGTGCACCTCTACTTGCCGCCGCACTTCCGGGGGTACGGGCTCGCCTAGAGCTTCGTAAATTCCCGCTACGTGTTCCCGAAATAGCTGGTCGAACATGGCATCTTGGTTCGACGTGTGACCTTCGCCAAACCACCAGAACCAGTCGGAACCTTCGGCCGCATAAAGCGCTTCCCAAGCTTCTGGGTTGGTTTCTTCAGTGGCTTCTGGATGGTTTGCCAGCATTTGTCTGGCGGGCCCTAATATGTCCCAAGCGCGATTTTTCGCGGGATCGCCGATCCAAGTTGTGAGGGAACCGTCCACCCAGGAACCGGTGTGCAGTTGGGCTGCGGGAATTGTTTCGGTTGCTGGGAATTTGTCGAGAAATTCCGAGACTGTGACTAATTTGATATCTGGATTGTCGCTAAGAGTTTGATAGAGGGATTCTAAGAACGGTTTGCCGTCTTGGGGATAGAATTCCCAGCAATTTTCGCCGTCTAGGGCGATCGTCACTAACCAGGGATTTTCTAAAGATGTTTGGCCGTCGGGTTGTCGGTGTTTGAGAGTTTTGCCGATCGCTTCTAAGTGTCCCACCAAATCTGACGCTGCTTTTTTCGGTTCCATCGAACCGTAGGTAAACCCGATCAAATCGGACAATCGGTGGTCTCGAAATACTATTGCCAAATCGCCGTCAGGAGTTTCTAAACGGTAAGGGCGATATAACAATTCGGGTTCGCAGACATTCCCCGCCCCGTCGCGGTTAAAAAAGTGTTTAATTGTCCACCCCAATACTGCTTCGTCCGAGACTATCCATTTAAAGCCTTGTTTGGCAATGTACGGCAAAATTTCCGGGCTGACTGCTTGTTCCGACGGCCACAAACCGCGCGGTTGGCAATCAAATCGGTCTTGATACATTTCCCAGGCTTTTCTCAGGTGTCGGGGAATATCTTCTGCCCACTGAAACCGGTGTTGTGGCAGCGTCATGTTTGGAATGGCTGTGCGGCCGCCGTTGGTGTCGGCAAGCAGCGGTAAAATCGGGTGCGTGTAGGGGGTTGTGGAGACTTCCAACTGTCCCTCAGCTTGCATTTTACGGTGCTGGGGAATGATGCGGGCGAGGATTTCTTTTTGTTTTGAGTAGATGTTTTTTCTGTCTGCCAAACTAAAATTTTGTTCTTGTTTGAGCCACCCTGCAATCTCCGGGTCATCCCAAAACATCGGGTCAATCCAAGCTAAATTGTGCCACGCCAGCAAGTCGCTAAAATCCTGCACTTTCCAGTTTGCCAAACACCACTGAATGCCTTTTTCTTGCCGCTGAGTGTAGAGTTGATCGTAGCGGGGATGCGGCTGAATCAGGGTGTGGTAATTGGCGTCAAAGAAGTGTTCTAAAATGAACTCTTGTTCTGGGAGGGTTAAAATTTCTGCTGACTTTAATGTCACCGTCAAGTAAGGGTCTAATGCTTTGTCTGCGATGCAGTCTTCTATCTGCAAAATCAAGGACGGAACCAGGTTTACGGTTTGATGAAGTTTGGGATATTTTGCCAGAATTAGGACTAAATCCAAGTAATCTTTGACTCCGTGCAAGCGCACCCAAGGCAGTCGGTATTGAGCCTCTGTTGCGTTAGCAGATACTCTGGATTTGTACAGCGGTTGATGTTGGTGCCAAATGAAGGCTACATACAGGGGGTGAGACATTGAATTTAGTAATTGGTAATTGGTAATTGGTAATTGGTAATTGCTAATTGCTAATTGAATTTGGTAATTAGTAATTGAATTTGGTAATTGGTAACAGTCAACTGTCAACCGTCAACTGTCAACCGTCAACTGCCAACAGTCAACTGCCAACTGCCAATTACCAACTGACTAATTACATTACCTGTTCGACTTCGGCAATTTCTGGGATGGCTTCGCGCAGGCGGCGTTCAATGCCCATTCTCAGAGTCATTGTGGAACTTGGGCAAGAGCCGCAAGCTCCTTGCAGTCTCAGGTGTACGACTGGGCCTTCGATTTCTACGAGTTCGACGTTGCCGCCGTCGGATATCAGGTAGGGGCGCATTTCATCGAGAACTGTTTCGACGTTATCTCTGGTTAGTGCTAGTGTCATATTTCGCCTCTGTGATGATTTCTTGCAGTTGATTTTGTTCGATTTGACGGCAGGGCAGCATTCTCAACCGCGCGGGATTTAAGCAACCGGGTTTCTTGAAAAAAGATTTGGACACTCGGGTGAGCTGGCCGCAAGAAACCCGGTTTCTGTAAGGCTGATGCTCGATATGAGTTCGCTCTCTCGTTCGATCGTAGCGTTACTTGCTGCCAAATCAAGTTGATTATGATACGTTATCCAAAAAAACCCGTTTTATTTAAGAAATCCGGTTTTTTGGTTAGCGCTACACTACTGCTGGTTCTAGCAGTTTGACGTTGGAGTAGTTGAACTCGGTTGTTGTCAGTTGACCTTTTTCTTTCGATCGCACTACTTGCTTGGTCATGACATAATAGTCGCCTATCTTGTCAAAGGTATCTTCAAATTCGAGTTCTCTGATGATTTCGTCGGTTTGGGGGTTGCGGAAAACGGCGTCGTAGTGGCTGGCCAAAGAACCCTCGGGTGTCTCTAAGCTTTTGTGAGTGTCAATTACGAAAGCCATGCGGCCCATCACCCGGCTGACTTGACAAATTGAGAGACCTCGGATTTTATAGTTAGACCCCATTGAGTCGCCTTGCACTAAAATATCCACAGCGTCGGTGCTGTCCTTCTCGCCCAAGGTGAAGCTATTTTTGCCGTGAGATTTTTCAAATGTCGAGCGTTTGCGGTGGGTGACAATATCGCGCATTTGGGTGTAGACGCTTTGCTGCACTTCCTCGTCTTCAATGCCGCTGACTTCCACACTCATGTCGGGTTTGATGGAAACATGACCGGTGTATACTTCGTCGCCCTGTTTGAGTTCAATATCGGCACTGTAACCGGGAAAATTGGCATCCCAGGTGTAGCGGTGTTCGTAAGCAGCGCGAAACAAATCGCGAGCGTTGGCTTGCTCTGTCATAAATCCCTCTTTCTCTTGACACCCATCTAGTTTAGCTTAACCGCTCCAAGCCCCGCATTCACCGGATAGGGGAGTTGCCCGTACTCGCGCGAGCACTTGGGGCGGGTGCTTCTAGGCTGGTAATTCGATCGCAACAAGAATTTACCTTCTGTATGGGTTGGTATAATGTGAAAATAAAGTCACGAAATGACTGGGCATCTCGATCGCGGTCGATCGCCAGACAGCAGTCTTAGTTATCGGTTATTTTCAAAAAACTTGTGTCCGCTTTTTAGGGGTTGCACCTGTGGCAACTATCAGATTCCCCCATTAATAAAATGCTAGAAACAGTCTACAAACATTTAGAAACATTGCAGAAACAAGCTAGCGAATTGCCACCGCCGCAACAGGCAATTTTAACAAAGACTCTGGAAAAATTATCAAATTCATTGCAGGAAATAGCAGCCAGCAGCCTGTTTGAAGGCGCGAGATATAACGAAGCAAAGCTGGTTGAAATTGAAAAAAATAATCGCCTTTTGGAACGCACTGTCGCCCAGCAAGCATCGCAAATCAGACAGCTACAGGAGCAGTTGGCAAAACAAATCAGCCAGTACCGCAGGGACAATCAAGGATTAATTAAAAGCGAAGCAAAACTGCAAGCTCTGCTTCGCAATTCTCCCGATATAATTAGCATTGTCGGCTCCGACGGGCGAGTTCGATACCACAGCGGAGCTTTACAGCGGCTTTTGGGTTACAACCTAGAAGAAAGAATTGGCAATTTTCACGGCGAGTTAATTCATCCAGACGATTTGCTGGCTTGGCAGGCGTATTTTGGCAATTTGTTAGAAGCTCCCGCAATTGTTGGACCGATCGAATATCGGATACGCCACGCTGACGGTTCTTGGCTCTACATGGAGTCGATAGGTAACAGTTTGGTTTGCGATTCTAGCGTGCAGGGAGTTATAATTAGTTCGCGGGAAATAGGGGAACGCAAGCAAGCAGAAATGGCAGTCCGGGAGTCGGAACTGCACTACAGAGTTATGTCGCAAATTACTTCGGATTTTGCCTATTCTTTTAAGGGACTGCCAGACGGCAAGTTCGCCTGCGAGTGGGCGACAGAAGCTTTTGAGCGCTGCGCCGGTCTCGTTCCTGAAGAATTAGAATCGTTTGGTTGGTGGAACTCCGAGATCGTTCATCCCGACGACCGGGAAATGTTAATTAAACAATTAGAATGCTGTAGTTTCAGCCGCACGGGAGCCAACGAGTATCGCATTATTAATCAAAAAGGCGAGGTGCGCTGGGTGCGGGACTACTGGCAAGTGGTGTGGGACAAATCTGCTGAACGGGTTGTCCGTTTGTGGGGGGCTTGTCAGGAAATTACCGATCGCAAGCAAGTAGAATTGAAACTGCAACTCGTTAACGAAGTAATGATAGCGCAGATGGCCGAAGCGCCGCTGGCCATTAACTGTACCGGCAATAACGGCCGTACCCTTGTCTGGAACCGCGCCGCCGAACAACTTTTTGGCTGGACTGCGGCTGAGGTTTTAGGGCAAGCTTTACCGAATATTCCTGAAGGCCAAAAGCAAGATTTTTACGCGCTGCTGAAGTCTGCGTGCAATGGCAAACCGCAAAACGGTTTGGAAGTGTCTTTGTTGAAAAAAGACGGTAGCTCGATCGATGTTTGGCTTTGGGCCGCACCTGTGCGAGATGTCGGCGGCGAGACTCTCGGCAGCATAAACATATTTTCTGACCTTTCAGAACGCAAGTGCATACCGGAGGAGCGCCAACAACTAGCAGCGATGAAAGATATGGAGGAACCTTTTTGGGCGCGCTATGTCAGACCTCCAAAAACTCAGAGAAAAAACGGCGATCGGTAATTCTATAAAGCACAAGTAAAAAATATTAAAAGTGCGAAACTTCCCTCTTCTGCTTGCGATATAATTTCCGGTAAAATAACCTATTTGATGAGGTAGTTCGAGCGGAAATAATATGAGAAATAAACCCAGATGCTACCTTTAGTAGTTGGTATCCTGTGCGGTATAAAACCCTAATGACCTAAAAATAATTCCAATTCTCGCCTCCAGAAAGCAACAATGATGAGTGTGGGTTTGTTTACGCTCACTATTCTGCACCGGTGCGTCGCTCAAAGATTGTGGATATTATTTAAGATTTAAGGGTGGCGACGCACCCTACAAATACTGTTGCATGAGTTTTGAGAATTAGTATAATTGAGTAACTAGCCACCGAATTTATTAAGGGAATCTATAGATGCAACAGTCAGATTTTCCAGGCATAAGACTTGTCTGCACGGTAAATATTCGACTTTTTGAATGGGCGGCTCGAATCTTTACTGAGGCCCAGATTTCTCCTGGCTCCTGAAAGCGGCTAACTCTACGTGAGTTTTGCACGCTTCACTTGATTGAATGAAATCTAAGACATTACCAATTACCTTATAAAGGTGGATAGCCGAACGGTGAGCTTCTTGGATAAAATCTCTCTCCTCTATCGGATCGTCAGCTTGATCGTCTATGGTTAGTTGAAGATAGCCGATGATGTGATTTAGGGGAGTGCGCAGCTCGTGGGACGCGCTCGACAAAAATTGCTTTTTGAGCTGGGATATTTCTTGTGTTCGCTGGCTGTTCTCTTGGTAGAGGGTGGCCAGCGCGATCGCACTTCCTACTTGATCGGCAAGTTCTTGCGCGAATTCGATCTGACATTGAGTCCAAGGTCGATCGGCATTACCCTTCCGCGACGATCCGCCCTCGCACCGGTGCAAGCTAATTATGCCGTTAGGTTGCTCTTGATAAGCGGTAGCCACCACTAGCACCGACTGCCGCTCAAAAGGGTCATCGGCCCCAAAGGACTCTACTACCACCGGTTCGAGGGTGGCTAGAGCTTGAATGAAATGAGGTGCTGCTGTGAGCGAGATTTCCATTCCCAGCATGGGTAGAAATGGTTCTTGGCAGTATTCGGCAGCTACTTTGACTTGCAGGCTAGAACTTGGATAGGGACAAATGATGCAGCGGCTGACGCCTAGATTTTGTCCCAGACTGTTAACTGTTTGCTGCCAAATGGTATCGATATCCAAGGTTCGACGAATCTTTCTGCCAATTTGGAGTAAAAGTTTTTGTGATTGAGCTGATATTTGCTGATTCATAGCAACCCTTTTTCTACTAGACTGGCAAAAGTTTACCACCCCGCCAACAGAGCAGGAATTTACTAAATTTGCCAGTCGCAGGCTGTCCGACTTCGGACTTACGTAATTACACTTAAATGTTGCCACACGCCGTCAAACATTACTAAGTAGTCTCGGTGTCTTTACAATATCTTTATGGTTTTCACAGAGAACGGAGAGCGTCCAGTTTTTTGAAGAATCCTTTACAGTAGGGGATTTTGAAGCTGAATCAGTGGTATGAGTTGGCATTAAGTTATTGTAAAGTTGGCGATTTGCGGGGGTTTACTTGGAGGCGTTAGCTCCCAGGAGACAGATAAAGATGAGCTGTTATCCCTACCCCCCCGGATTCCATTGATGCGAATTCTGGGTGGGGCCAGGAAGTGGCGGGGGCGACCGGTCTGACTTCAAAACACCAAATGAGGGAGCTTGGCAGCGGATAAAGTAAAAATTGATACTGGGGCGGGCGATCGAACTGTGTTGGTAGGAAAATTACCCATTATCGATGACCTTTATCCACGAAACGGAAGTCATTCGATTTTAGATTTTAGATGCAAGGATTTTGGATTGACCCCACGGATAAATTCGGGGGCTTGAGGATTTTAGATTTGAGATGCTTTCGATTGATTCCACGGATAAATCACGTGGCGGGTACCATCAAGAAATTCTTGGTCACGGATACACGGATAGCTGTTTTTTCCCTGTTGCTTCTTCCTGATTCCCTGTTGCTTCTTCCCTCAACATCAGTTAAATCGGTTAGACAATCCATTGCCGAACTTCCTTCAACGTCCCAATTACGAATTACCAATTACCTTTTTCCCGGTGACAGATGATTAATTTTTTAAGAGTGGTTCTTGATAAAGCGGCACAGTAAAAGTAACAGTCGATCCGAGTCCTTCCCCCATACTGTAAAAATTTACTGTACCGCCCATTGCTTCTATCAGTTTTTGAGAAATAGCCAATCCCAAACCGGTGCCGCCGTATTGCCTGGTACGAGCGCCGTCCACCTGAAAAAACGACTCAAATAATTTATCTTGCTTGTCTAGAGAAACGCCAATACCAGTATCAGCGACTCGGATTTTCACCATTCCGGGGAACTGCTGGTTGTGAACGGTCACCTTTTTCTTAATAATTTCGGCACTGATGCGAATTCCCCCTTCCCCGGTAAATTTAATCGCATTGCCCGCGAGGTTCAAGATTACCTGAAGCAGGCGTTGGTAGTTGCCGTACAAAATAATCTCGTCCTCGACAGGCGGTTTTTGGATTTGAAATTGCAATCGCTTTTGCTGCACTTGAACCCGCGTAAAATTCTCAACTTGCTGCAAAAGTTCGCCGAGTTTGACGGGAGCGAGGTCTAAGTGCATTTTGCCAGCTTCGATTTTAGCGATATCCAAAATATCGTTAATCACATTGAACAAGTGTACTGCCGATCGGTAAGCTTCTTCGATAAATTGGTGCGCTTCTTCGGGGTCATCTGCCATGCCGTCCATAAGCAGTTTCAGAAAGCCGAGGATGCCGTTGAGAGGGGTGCGGAGTTCGTGAGAAGTATTGGCCAGAAATTGGCTTTTAAGTTGGGAAAGAGCTACGGCTTCGGCGCGGGCCTGTTCTAATTCTTGGTAAAGTGTAGCGTGGGCGATCGCGCTGCCGACTTGAGCGACTAGCTCGCTAGCGAATTCGAGTTCGACTGGACTCCATTTAGAGGAACTGCCGCAGCGGTGCAAACTGATTAGTGCATTCGGTTGGTCTTCATAGGAGGTAGCTGCTACGAGCACGGAATGGCGATCGAAGGGATCGGCGACGGGGGAGGCGTAATCGACTGCTACTGGTTTTAAGGTGGCTAAAGTTTGAATCCACCCGGGCTGTTGGGCGGCGCGCAGTTCTAATCCGAGCATGGAAGAGTAGGGTTCTTGGCGGTACTCAGCTACTACTTTAAAAGTTTTTGATTGGAGATTTTCGATTTGATCTGGCAAAAGCGGGGGCGAGCGATCGCTGGCAATTGACTGTTGCAATTCGGCTGCTGGGGCGGTCGAATTTTGCTGATTTTCCGGGGCAAGGAATGGGGAGGATTCGAGATTTTCGCTGTCTTTTTTGTAGGAACAGATGATGCAGCGGCTCGCGTTCAAGACTTGACCCAAACTGTTAGCTGTTTGCTGCCAAATTGTCTCTAGGTCGAGGGTTCTGTGCAGGTTTTGAGCGATTTGGGAGATGATTTTGCGGTCGATTTCCCAGTTGGGAGAGAGCGCTCGACCGATGCGGATCGCTGGAAGCGGCATTTGTTGGCGGGCGTCCGGGGGGGATGACAAAGCTCGATCGGGCATGAGTTCTGAGGAATCTGGCAGCAATTCTGCGGGTTTGTCAGACAGCAGCCTTCCCATAACTAAGACTTTTGTAGCTTTGCCGTTTGAGTCGATCGCCGGAGTGACTGTCAAATCGAAGAGAAAATATTGTCCGGCGCGGCCAAATGGATAGCTGAACCGTTGCGGTACGAGGGTTTCGATCGCCCGCCGCAGGATATCGAGATAAGGCGCAGGGGGGATGGGTTGCAGGGTTTCGCTGAGGGGGCGATCCTCTTCGAGGGCTTCGCTAACGACAATTTGTTCTGCTGTGAGGTTGTACTGCTCGGCTTTTTGCCAGTAAAAAGATAGATACCGACCCCTTGCGTCTTGGGTAAATACTAATTCTGCCCCTAACTCTTGAAAAAAGGCTGTAGAGGCGAGGCTCGATCGCCGGAAATCTGTGTTAGAGTCCATCAGAGTTGGGGATGAAAGTAGTTCGGATTTTTGAGTATTGAGTTTTTAATTCAAAACTCAATACTCAAAATTGTTTTGGGCTTCGACCGTTAACTTTTGAGCTATTAATCAACTAAAAATTTGTGGGATATTTAATTAACAATTCACAGCTCAAAACTCACGATTTACCACTATTTTATGCTTCTACCATTGCGTTTTGAGTTATTAATGAACTAAAAAAATATTAATTATTTAATTCAGAACTCAACTCAAAACTTAAAACTATTTGTTGTCCGCCGTTTTTGCTAATTAAAAAATAAAAGTTAAGATTTAGGAATTAGTAGTCTGCACAGATTAACGATCGAGTTTGAAAATCACCCCAAAATTTGAGGCTGCAAACAACTCAAGTGGGGGACTGGCGAGCGCATTTTTGCTGTCACCTTGAAGAGTTCCGAGATTGCGAGTTAGCAAGCGTTCGCTCGCCCAAAACCTGTAGTTTTCGCCGCGAAATCTGCCGGAACTCGAAGCCGGAACTCGAAATTTCACAGCCAGCAGATTTGCGCGCGCCGTCTCGGGCGAGAGAGGAGAGAACCTCAGTCGTTCCACTCGCCGCGGGGCGGGACTGGGGGGTTGCGGCGCAAACTCATAGCCTGATCGTCTTCGCGGCGCTCGCCTCTGAGCCACTGCTTGATTGCTGTTTCAATGACTTTGCTGGGGTCATTAGTCAAGTGCTTAATTTGGTCTAGCAGTTCAGAATCTATATGGATAGATAGTTCCACTTTTTCTGACGAACTGTGGGATGGTATCCTTGACTCGCTCATAGTTAAAAAATCCTAGTTGTAATTCTTAAGTTTCAATTCCTTCTAGGAATTTACGCTTTTTTGTTTTGAAGGAAGTGTTTTGAAGGAAGTGATGCCTTACCTCTAGTAGGGATTCACAGCGGTTGAAAACCTATACTTCTTACACCCTTACCGTCCCGCTTCCGTCATTTGACCAAATTATCTGCTTCTTGTCAAGCGCCAGCAACTTCTCACCAATATTTTTAAGTTGGCGATCGCCCGCCGGTCGAGCAACCTGACTGGAATGGGGGTTTGAGGACGGATGGTGGCGATCGACAGCATCCCCAACCGTTCAACAGCTTTTTTTACAATATTTTTACAATAACAAAGAGAAAAGTTTTTTCCCACGAGGGGGTCTTGGCTGGAGTTAACTGATAAACATAGCATAAATACAATGGATCTGTCAACCCACTGCCGATAAAAAATTAAATTATATTTAAGTCTCTAAATGAGTATAAATGATTGTAGATTGAATGAAGTTTTATAATACAACAAAAGTCAATCTTTTGCCGATAGGTTTTATGACTAACGTCCCTGTATCTCGCATTCGTAATTTTTCGATTATTGCTCACATCGACCACGGAAAATCCACCCTGGCCGATCGGCTGTTGCAGGCGACTGGGACTGTGCAGGCACGGGAGATGAAGGAGCAGTTTTTAGACAATATGGATCTGGAACGCGAACGCGGCATCACGATCAAGCTGCAAGCGGCTCGGATGAATTACACTGCTAAGGACGGTCAGGAGTACGTGCTCAATCTGATCGACACTCCCGGACACGTGGACTTCTCCTACGAGGTGTCGCGATCGCTCGCTGCTTGCGAAGGGGCGCTGCTGGTGGTAGACGCATCTCAAGGCGTGGAAGCACAAACCTTGGCAAATGTCTACCTTGCCTTGGGAAATAATTTGGAAATTATTCCAGTTTTAAATAAAATTGACCTGCCGGGGGCGGAACCGGAACGGGTAAAAGGGGAAATTGAAGAAATTATCGGTCTGGACTGTAGCGGGGCGATTGAGGCTTCGGCTAAGGAAGGAATTGGTATTGATGAGATTTTGGAGTCGATCGTCGAATTGGTGCCGCCGCCGCAGGATACTGTTGACAAACCGCTCAGGGCGCTAATTTTTGACAGTTATTACGACGCTTATCGCGGGGTAATTGTGTATTTCCGGGTGATGGACGGAAGTGTCAAAAAGGGCGATCGAGTTTTGTTGATGGTTTCGGGTAAGGAATATGTCATCGATGAATTGGGCATCCTTTCACCGACTCAAGTTCAAGTAGACGAACTGCACGCGGGGGAAGTCGGTTATCTGGGCGCGGCAATTAAAGCAGTAGCTGATGCTCGCGTGGGAGATACGATTACTTTAGTCAAAAAGCCTGCATCGGAGCCTTGGCCGGGTTATACAGAAGCAAAACCGATGGTTTTTTGCGGCTTGTTCCCGATCGATGCCGACCAATTTCCAGATTTGCGGGAAGCTTTAGAAAAACTCGAACTCAACGATGCCGCGCTTTCTTACGAACCGGAAACATCGAGCGCGATGGGATTTGGTTTCCGCTGCGGTTTCTTGGGTTTGCTGCACATGGAAATCGTGCAAGAAAGACTGGAGAGAGAATACAATTTGGATTTGATTGTTACGGCTCCTTCTGTGGTTTATCAAGTCACAACAATTAAAGGAGAAGTGTTAACAATTGACAATCCGAGCCACTTGCCAGATCCTCAGTATCGGGAGAAAATTGAGGAACCTTACGTGCGGGTTGAAATGCTGTCGCCGGAAACTTACGTGGGCGCGCTGATGGAATTGTCTCAAAATCGGCGGGGCATTTTTATGGATATGAAGTATCTGAGTCAAGGGCGCACTACGCTGGTTTACGAGTTGCCTTTAGCGGAGGTGGTGACGGACTTTTTTGACCAGATGAAATCGCGATCGCGCGGTTATGCGAGCATGGAGTATCACATCATCGGTTATCGCGAAAATCCGTTGGTGAAATTGGACATTTTAATTAATGGCGATCCGGTTGATGCTTTGGCGATGATCGTACACCGCGATAAGGCTTATAATGTGGGCCGCGGGTTGACGGAAAAACTCAAGGAGTTGATTCCCCGCCACCAGTTTAAGGTGCCGATTCAAGCGACAATTGGCGCTAAGGTGATTGCTTCGGAACATATTCCGGCTTTGCGGAAGGATGTGTTGGCGAAGTGTTACGGCGGTGATATTTCGCGGAAGAAGAAGTTGCTGCAAAAGCAGGCGAAGGGTAAGAAGCGGATGAAGTCTGTGGGTACTGTGGATGTGCCGCAGGAGGCTTTTATGGCTGTGCTGAAGCTCGATCGAGATTCGTAATCTGTATGTAGGGATTTTTTTAGGAACAGGCTTTCCGGCCTGTTCCACAAAGAGTGAATTTTCTTGGGGGACGGGATCTCCAGCCCATCCCTGAAAAGCTTATTAAAAATGGTGTAAAAGTCAGGTATAATTATCGAAATATTATATAATAATGCTAAATCTCAAGCTCCCCGAACAAAGGCGAAAACTTTACATTGAAATTGCATTGCGTAGATGTCGTCCCGGTAGTGGCAGCAGTCGAGAGTTTCTGAAGAAAAGAACCTGGAATCATCCCGTGACCAACATTAAAACGATTATTCAAAACACCCTTTTTGTAGTAGTAGGAGGGATTGCTACTCGCCTTTATATGCCTGAACGAATGACCGATGATGTGGATATCTTAGTATTAGCTCAGGATGCTGCTAATCTTTATCGAGAATTAGAGCAAGCTGGTAGCAGGAGAACGGGAGAACTTAGCATTGGGGGCAGCACTTGGGAATTGCCTGATGGTACTTATTTGGATGTAATTGAATCAAGGGATTTTTGGGTAGGAGAGGCAATTAGAAATCCAAATAATGCCCCGGATGGGTTGCCAATTATCGGATTGCCTTATTTGGTTTTGATGAAACTAAAAGCTAGTCGCGGTATAGATATAGGGGATTTAACGCGGATGTTGGGAGGGGCTGATGAAACTGATTTGCGGTTGGTAAGAAGGGCGGTACAAGATTTCCTTCCTGATGCTGTGGAAGATTTAGAAAGTTTAATTGTTTTGGGAAAGTTAGAAATGGGTGAGTAATTGAGGAAGGTGAAATTGAGTTGAGAATAAATGAGATCGCCCGATCGCATCACAGCTTACTACAACTTAAACAAGAATGCTTTGTTGAAACTCGCGCTGAATTTCATCTACAACTTTGCGATCGCTCAAATCGCGGTGCCACCAGTGGCTACAGCCATCTTGACAATATTTGCAGTACCTGCGCGCATCGGCAATTGCCAATAAACTTATTAACAGGAAAAAGGTTTTGATAGATTCTGAGGGCGGCAATTTCAAAAGCTTTGCCATTTGTTCTTTTAAGCGCCCTTTACTCAGCAACACACAAGGGGTGTAAGTTGGGCGAAGTTTTGATTTGGTAATAGCTAGGGAAACATCTTCATCTCGCGCCCCTGCTTGGAGGGTCATGTAGGATAGCCGCTGCAATATTTCCTGCTGGTATTCGGTTGGGAAGCTTAAAAACCAGTTTTTTGCATCTTCTTGGCTAATTAATTCTTGTTTAATTTGATTTAGTGTAATTTCAATCATCTGTTGATTTGAGCTTGCCGGATGCTTTTGCTCGATCGATCGCATCTTGAATCAGAAGGTAGACAAAGTTGGAGATCGATCGCTTTTCGAGATCGCACAACTTTTCGAGATCCTTTTTAGCCTGTGTTGGCAAAACCACGGAAATCCGCTCGCTGTCGCTCATGCCTTGCAATCTGTTGGAAGTTTCCCTTATTGTGCCACCTCGGCAGTCCAGCTCGTGCATCCACAGTCAGTTTTATGCTTACTTCTGCACACTAATGCTTACTTCGTGTTATTTTTATGGGTAATGTCAGAAGCCAGCGCATCCACCGACCAAGTTTCTGCGCTGGCTCTGGCTCCGTTTAGCAATGGAGACTCCTCTATTATGAAATACGAAGGATATTTGAAGCCGTGGGCAGTAGCCCGCTTGCTTCCCACTTTGCAATGGGCGATCGTCGGTCGCTATCGCAGCCGATCGGATGCGGAGGGACATCTTCAGTTGTTTCGGCAACGAGTACCCAACATCCGATTTGAAGTGGTGTTTGATTTACCCTCTCGCCGAGGATAATTTTTTTGAGGGAGGGTTTTTGATAAGTTAACTGTCAAATTATCGAGGGCGATCGCACTTTTGGGGAAGAGAGGGCGATCGCTCTTATTCTAAACTTGTCTGAAGACTAGATTAGAAAATAATGATATTAGCCGCCGTCAGAGGTTGAGTGTGAAGCACTTGGATCGTATTCCCAGGACTGAGAGTGATCCGAGAAAACAGCGCTCCAGTAAAAGTATTGGGGCCATTGAAGAAGTTTCCACTAGCATCAAAAGCAGCCGCTCCGTCACTAAAACCAAAACTAGCAGCTAGCTGTATCTTGTCATCAGCCACAACAAAATCACTGATATTATCCTGACCATTAGCATCGCCAAATACAAAAGTATCCTGACCATCACCACCAGTAAGGTTGTCATTGCCAGCACCTCCAATCAAGCTATCATTGCCACTGCCGCCGATGAGGATATCATTACCATCACCACCGACGAGGATATCATTGCCACCGCCACCATTGCTCGTATCATTGCCAGCACCTCCAATCAGGCTATCATTGCCAGCTACACCGTTGATGATGTCGTTACCACCTAAACCGTTGAGAGTATCAGGTAAACTTGTGCCAAGGACTTTATCATCTCCCTCAGTTGCAGTGGTTGGCGTTGAATCTTGAACAGTAAATCCGTCAAATGTGTAGCCAATATCCGCCAACAGTGACAAGTCAACTTTAGTGGGGATTTGTAACCCTGCACCGCCGCCGTCACCCAAAAGAGAGGGCAATCCACCACTGCTCACAATACTTATTAAATGAGATAAGTCAGGAGCGGGTTTAAGAGGCATAGGATTCCCCCCATTAGCAGCCCTGGCGTTGGGGCCGTCAAAAGAACTTCCATTTATTCGCGCACTGAAAGCTGGTGATCCATTAGTAAACCCCAGTGCGTGTTGTAATTCGTGCATGGCACTAATAAAAAGGCTGGGAACAGCACCGACAGGATTGCCAGGTTCGCTGGGAGTGTCAGTAAAGTCAAATGGCGTGGAATCGACAAAATAGGAGATATTCGTATCAAAAGCAATGCTCTTTACAAAAGGTTCGTAATTTACTCCGTCGATTCGATCGCGGAAAGCTTTTGGATCGGAATAGTCGTCAGCTATCCCCGCAGCATTGATAGGACCAGCGCCTACAAAGATCAGCAAATCGTCAATTTCCCGATCTAAAACCACAGTCTCTATCTCTTGTGTAGAAGGATTCTTTATTGAAAGTTTAGTGCCAACGGGAATGTTTTCAAATTCATCTTGAATGACAGATTCCCAGTAGGTAGCTGCGGATTCCAAAACAGCTTGACGGTTGGGGTTATTCTTGAAAAACCCAGTCGTATCAAACCGATAGTCGAATTCAATGTTAAAAGTGCTCACAAAAGAAGGAGCGCTGGCCCGACCTTCAACTTTACCTACTGTTTCGTAGTGTTCCAAAGCATTTTTTACGCTCCCAGTAGAAATAGCCTTGGTTGCATCGTAATTCATCATTAGATAGAATTTTTCATCAAACGCTGTCGGTTTTACACGTGCAGGCGTCGGAGTCGTCACAGGCGTCGGCGTCGGCGCAGGTGTCGGAGTCGTCACAGGCGTCGGCGTCGGCGTCGGCGTCGGCGTCGGCGTCGGCGTCGGCGTCGGCGTCGGCGCAGGCGTCGGCGTCGGCGCAGGTGTCGGAGTCGTCACAGGTGTCGGAGTCGTCACAGGTGTCGGAGTCGTCACAGGTGTCGGAGTCGTCACAGGTGTCGGAGTCGTCACAGGT
>NZ_JAUBPE010000078.1:0-9452 GCF_036700565.1 Microcoleus pseudofavosus SVA1_A4 | reverse complement strand
GTCGGCGCAGGCGTCGGAGTCGTTGCAGTTGGGGTGATTGAAGGCTCCGGTGTCGGTGTCGGAGTCGGTGTCGGTGCAGGTGTCGGCGCAGGTGTCGGAGTCGGCGCAGGTGTCGGAGTCGTCGCAGGCGTCGGCGCAGGCGTCGGAGTCGTCACAGGCGTCGGAGTCGTGACAGGCGTCGGCAAAGGCGCAGGCGTCAGACTCACAATCCCGCTAGAATCAGCAATAGTCAATCTGCCGTCACCCTCCAAAACTGCCAAATATTGCCCTGTTAACTCATCCTGAATAATCGTGTAGCCAGCATTAACCCCTGTGCCCACATAAATCTTGAGGTCATCAAAGGCAAGATCGTTCCTTAACTGAATTACATCCTCACCCTCTGTATAATCAACAATCAAATCGGCATCCGAAAGCTCAGTACCCCCAGTATTTTTACCAATAAAAAAAGTGTCGTTACCATTCCCCCCAGTTAATGTATCTGCTCCCTTATCTCCATAGAGAATGTCATTCCCGAAGTTGCCAAACAAGCTGTCATTACCTTTACCACCGTAAACTGTATCGTTATCTATTCCGCCATCAACTGTATCCTCGCCTTCGTTGCCGTATATCAAGTTATCTCCAGCATTAGCAAATAGCCGATCGTCACCTTTGCCGCCGTAAACTGTATCGTTACCTTTGCCACCGTAGACGGTATCGTTACCTTCATTACCGTATAGCTTGTCATCTCCTTGTTTCCCGTAGATTAAGTCCTCTCCATCACGGCCAAACACTAAGTCAGAGCCTTGTTGTCCAAATATTAAATCTGCATCGGGGGTGCCATTGAGAGTATCGTCAGCCAACGTTCCATTAATGTTCATGTTGCAATCTCCGTGTGAATACTAGATTTATCCCTATTCGAGCTACAAGTCTTTCTCCATTTCTGAAAAAATGACTTGCTAGCCTGTATTTTTAGATCCTGCGATCGCCCTAAATTTATGCGAAGTCAGGTATTTGCTATGTAAGCAAAACTCTTGCATAGCAAAGCTTTCGTCGCGATCGCACTCACAAAGAACTCAGTCTGCAGAAGGCGCATTGCAGCCTCCCATTTATTTATCAGGGGCAAATCCAGAAAATTATGCAAAATCCCAGAAAATAAATTAAAAAAATTACTGGCGGTGGCCGAAACTAGAGTCAAAGCGAGAAACTTACCAAAGTTCAGCCTTACTCCCCTGTCGGGTCGCTAACTGTAGTCAGCGACGGCTAAAAAGCTCTCCCACAAAGGTTTTGACTTTTAAGTTTCATTACTTGCGCTTTAGCACTCACTTATCATACGCTAGCTGAGTCTGGCAATAAACTGACACTCATCAGGATTTATGTTAGACTTCCATCAGGAACTTCACACACACCTATTTATGGCATCCACAAACGATCGCTTCGTCGAAGCCGAAAGCCGCTGGGACTTAAAAACTCTGTACTCGGACTTGGCCGCCGTTAAGGGAAAGCCTCTCACCCCCGTAGAAAAGCTGCATCTGCGGGGGTTGCTTTGTGGTTTCAGTCCGGCTGAAATCGCCGAAAAGCTGAAAAAGAATCCCAAGGGTGTTGAAACTGACCTGTGTGCCACTATTTATAAATACGTTAAAGCCTTTGTAGGTAAAGGCATTGAAAAGATAGAAAATTGGAGAAATATTGCTGAATGGCTTGAGGATGCTGGATATAAAACTCAGTCGTCTGCTAAATTCCCAACCAAAGATTTATTACCGGAAAATAGTGTAGTTAATATAAGTAATATAAGTATTGAGAAAAATCAAATAGTAATTGTTTTCAAGCTGCAAATACCTACTTCACCAGATTCAGAACTCTCAATACAAAACTTAGACCTCGACGATAACAACGCTAACTAAAATTTTGCCGCTATTCAACTGATTGGTAGGGTGTAGCGACTAAAATCAGGAAGCGCGATCGCACCTTTACCCGATCTGGCGGGGCGCTCGCACATTGCGTTTCTCAAAAAAGGGCGATCGCACTTCTCTTGTGCTAGGATTCAATGAGAGCATTAGTGACGAACAAAAATGGCAACAATTACCCTTCAAATTCCCGACGAACTGGCTCAACGTCTAGAACCTCTGCAAAATCGCTTGCCAGAACTGCTTTGGCAACTTCTAGAACTAACTAAAAATCCCACAACTATTGAGCCGGAAATACCATCTCATACCGCCGATATTCCCGCAGTTTATCAAGAAGTTCTTGATTTTTTGATAAACAGTCCAACTCCACAAGAGATTGTGAGTTTTAAGGTTTCACAACAGGCTCAGACACGCCTCCAAATTTTGCTTGACAAAAACCGCGAATCGACCCTAAATTCAATGGAAATAGCAGAATTAGATGTTTACGAGCAGCTAGAACATCTGATGATTTTACTAAAAGCAAGAGCCTATTCAGAGATTTGATAAATGACTTCTACTTCCATTTCTGCCGAACTCCGCAGATTAGTTATTGAAAGAGCTTCAGGACACTGTGAATATTGTCTGATTCATCAAGATGTTTCAATCTACAGCCATGAAGTAGACCATATCATTGCCTTAAAACACGGAGGTAAAACTCGTGCTGAAAATCTCGCTTTTTCTTGTTTATCTTGTAACCGCTATAAAGGTTCCGATCTAGCTACTATAAACCCAGTTAATGACGAAATTGTCCCTTTATTTAATCCACGCCGTCAGGTATGGGACGAACATTTTGTTCTTAATGATGCCAGAATAGCAGGCATCACTCAGATTGGTCAAGCTACTGCAAGATTACTCAAACTCAATGCTCCAAATCGCATACTTGAACGTCAAATTTTGATTAATCAAGGACGGTATCCATAAACAAGGCTAAGAACAACGCTATTTAAATTATGAGAATCATCAGAGGCGATCGGGATTTAGAAACTTTTTTTTAAGAGAATGGATAATAGGTTAGTAACTTCACAACTCTAATGGATTTGCTCGATACTATTTGAGATTTTGGCGCTCGATTATGACCATCAAGGAACAACTTCTCCAAACCATTGAAACACTGCCTGATGACTTGCTCGCAGCCACCCTGAAATTCGTCCAAACCCTTCAGCATCCCATTCGCAAAACTCCAGGAATTTGTGGCGGTGCAGCGCGAATTCGCGATACCCGAATTCCCGTCTGGACGATTGTTGCTTATCAACAACAGGGCGCAACTGAAGCCGAACTTCTCTATAATTATCTAGGACTCACCCTTCAAGATTTGCAAGCGGTTGCCAAGTATTACGATCGCAACCGAGAAGAAATCGAGCTGTGGCTTGCTGAAAATGACTAACCGCCAATGCTTGGGAGTTATTGAATTTTAGCTAGAATAGTATGAGTAAAAGTTGAAGCGCAATTATGCCGAATCTTTATATTATTGGCGATCCCAACGTTTAAAGTAAAACTACAGTTTTTTGGAAATTATTACCCAATTTTTTAGAATGTTTTGAATATGTCAATGCAGATGCGATCGCGGCCGGAATGTCCCCATTCTATCCAGAGTCATTTGCATATCCTCGCAGCACGCTTAATGATACAAAGACTGCGAAGTTTATCATACTCTGGCACCGATTCCGCCTTCGATACAACTTTAGCCGATCGTAACTTTGCTCGATTCTTGAGAAACTGTAAAACTAAAGGCTAGAAAATCAACCTGACTTAGTTCTGGCTGCAATCTCCAGAACTCGCAATTGAACCAGTGCAGTGTAGTGTTGAAAGTGGCAGACATTCTCTTCCCGAAATCGACCTAATTTCTCTCATATTGCTTTTCAGATAAATCGACCCAGGTTTTTTCAAATAAGCCCGTGAAGCGCAGCTATCCCGTAGGGCATCGCCCAATCTCAGACCGAAGTCATCAAATAACCAATAACCGCTAACAAATAACATAACTAATGTCAAGAGTGTTTTTTCGGAAATATTAAAGCTTAAATAAAAAATTGCTACCGACATTTGCGAATTATAACACTTTGTTCAAAGTATTTGAAAATGCTAAGTTAATTAAAGATTTTATAAAAGTGACGCATAAGTCTTTACATTGTCGATCGCAATTTTGTTATTCTATTAGAAAGTTTCATTCGATCCGCTGAATTTTTGTACCCCAGTCCTACCCCTAAACAGAACGGCAGTTTCCACAATGAGAATTTTAGTCACAGGCGGTGCGGGTTTCCTCGGTTCCCACCTAATCGATCGCTTAATGGCCCAAGGACATGAGGTAGTCTGCCTGGATAATTTTTACACCGGGACTAAACGCAATATCCTCAAATGGCTGGACAACCCGTATTTTGAGCTGATCCGCCACGACATCACGGAACCGATTCGGTTAGAGGTAGATCAGATTTACCATCTGGCTTGTCCCGCTTCCCCCATACACTATCAGTACAACCCTGTCAAGACAATTAAAACAAACGTCATCGGCACGATGAATATGTTGGGATTGGCCAAACGGGTAAAAGCAAGATTCTTTCTCGCTTCCACTTCCGAAGTGTACGGAGATCCTGACGTACATCCACAAACAGAAGATTATCGCGGCAACGTTAATTGTATCGGGATAAGATCGTGTTACGACGAAGGGAAGCGAGTAGCTGAAACCTTATCTTTTGATTACCACCGTCAAAATGGGGTAGACATTCGAGTTGTGCGAATCTTCAATACCTACGGCCCGCGGATGTTGGAAAATGACGGCAGAGTAGTGAGCAATTTTATTGCTCAAGCTTTGCGGAATCAACCGCTGACTGTATACGGCGACGGTTCCCAAACACGGAGTTTTTGCTACGTTTCTGATTTGGTGGAAGGATTTATTCGTTTGATGAATAGCGACCAAATCGGGCCGATGAATTTGGGGAATCCCGGCGAATACACTATTTTGGAACTTGCAGAAAAAATTCAAAATATGATTAATCCAGGGGCAGAAATTATCTTTAAACCGCTGCCGGAAGACGATCCAAAACAGCGACAACCCGATATTACTCGTGCTAAAACTTGGTTGGGGTGGGAGCCAACTGTGCCGCTGGATAAAGGTTTAGAGTTGACTGTGAAAGATTTTCGCGATCGCATTGAGGGAAACCAAAAGTAGAGACTGGGAGAGGGGGAGACTGGGAGAGTGGGGGAGGGAAAAAATCTTCCTTATTCCCAATTCCCAATTCCCAATTCCCAATTCCCGATTCCCAATTCCCGATTCCCAATTCCTACCTGATTTATTTACTAGCTTTGAGGAGATTTCTATGCAAGTTTGTGTTATCGGTACAGGATATGTTGGCTTAGTCACCGGCACTTGTTTGGCTCACATCGGGCATCATGTGATTTGTGTAGACAACAACGAAGAAAAAGTTAAGTTAATGAAGTCGGGACAGTCGCCAATTTTTGAACCCGGACTTTCTGAATTAATGTCTTCTGCATCTGCGTCGGGCAATCTAGAATTTACTTCGGATTTGGCCGCAGGAGTTGCTCACGGAGACATTTTGTTTATTGCGGTGGGGACGCCTCCTTTGCCTACAGGAGAAAGCGATACTCGCTATGTAGAAGCTGTTGCCCGCGGCATCGGAGCTCACCTCGACGGCGATTACAAAGTCATTGTGAATAAATCTACAGTGCCAATCGGTTCCGGGGACTGGGTGCGGAGGATTGTCCTCGACGGTTTGGCAGAACGTCAAAAACCTGAAAGTAGCGAGGGGGCTACGGGGGAGGAAGTAGCAGCAAAAACGGGCGTTCAATTTGATGTGGTTAGCAACCCGGAGTTTTTGCGGGAGGGCTGTGCTGTTTTAGATACTTTTAATCCCGATCGCATTGTTTTGGGAAGCAATTCTGGGCGGGCGATGGATATGATGGTGCAGCTTTACAGGCCGATTCTCGATCGCAAGTTTGCAGAAAATCAGTCTTTGCCGGAGGTTCCTGTGGTGATGACTGATATCAGTTCAGCGGAGATGATTAAGTACGCAGCTAATGCTTTTTTGGCTACTAAGATTAGCTTTATTAATGAAGTTGCTAATATTTGCGATCGTGTCGGTGCAGATGTTACCCAAGTAGCGAAAGGTATCGGTTTAGATTCGCGGATTGGCAACAAGTTTTTGCAAGCCGGTATTGGTTGGGGCGGTTCTTGTTTCCCCAAAGATGTCTCGGCTTTAGTTCACACGGCTGAGGATTACGGCTACGAGGCGCATTTGCTGAGAGCGGCAGTGGAAGTTAACCAACGCCAGCGGTTGATTGCTATTGAAAAGTTGCAGCAAGTTTTGAAAATTCTTAAGGGCAAAACAGTCGGACTTTTGGGTTTGACTTTCAAGCCGGATACTGACGATTTGCGGGATGCTCCTTCCCTGAATTTAATCGAGAATTTGAATCGGTTGGGAGCGAAAGTTAAAGCTTACGATCCAATTGTTTCTCAAACTGGGATGCGTCACGGTTTGTCGGGAGTTTTGGTAGAAACTGACCCAGAAAGGTTGGCCGACGGTTGCGATGCTTTGGTGTTGGTTACTGACTGGGAGCAGTTTCGCAATTTAGACTATGTGAAAATGGCGAAGTTGATGAATCATCCGGTGATGATTGACGGTCGCAATTTCTTAGACAAGAAGGCTTTAGAAGCGGCTGGTTTCCAATACGTGGGGATTGGAAGGTAAAGGGAGAGTTTCGATCTGAATTTTGAACCCGTAAGGTGCGCATTGCGCACCTTACAAAGTAGAATCTTTATCCTGTCGGGTACAGCAAGCACCTGACATTTGCTGGTGGCCAACAATCGCGGGTTTATCCGCCCCGCCTGCTTTAAAAAGTTTCCATCAATGTTTTTTCTTGAGCGTAAACATCTCGTAGCTGTTGCAGCGCTGAGGCAGAAATTACCGATTTAACTGTACCGACTAATTTACCCCACTCCAGCAAGCTGTCAACTGAAACAGCCGTTTTGAAGTTGTACGTATAGAATTTAGTCCAAAATTCTGGTGCTTGCGTGCGTTTCCAGCGTTTGTACCATCCGAGAAAATCTTGAGAACAGGGTCGTTTTACTTCTAAGATTGGGGGGAAATCGGCGTAGCTGACAAACCTGCTGATTCCTTGCGCGTGAACGTACACCACGTTGTGGCAGCATTCGATCCGGTATATCTGTTCCGGTGATATGTTGAACAGGAGTGCCACTGTTTCTTCGGTGACAAATCTCGATCGCGGATTGACGATCGACGATTTGTGAATAATTTTTGATTCGCCGATCTCTGACGATCTTAACTGATTATCTGATATCATTGTAGTTGCATCTGGTGGTAGGTAAGTCGCATCTGGTGTTAGGTAAGTCTATCTGCTAGGTGCCAAAGACAGAGAATATCTGTCGGGATTAATTTTAACTGGCGATCGCCTTAAGTTTGCAGACCGGGGGCGATCGCTTTTTGATATATTATACTAAATCCAAAATTTTGTAAATAGTGAATATGAGCAAAGGCTTAGTCAGATTGCGGGTTCGAGAGTTGGCTGCCGAGAAGGGATGGACGCTCAAGGAAGTTGCCCAGCGATCGGGCGTGGGCTACAGTACCATTAGCAATTATGCTCGTTCTCAGGGTATGGCAATGGTTGACTTTGCAGCAGTTCACAAGCTGGCTCGCACCTTTGATGTGATGATTGAAGATTTCGTGGTAATCCTAGAAAAATAGTTGAAAGTTTTGCCTAAATTCAATGTTTGAGCGATCGACTTTTGATATGACAATCGAGGATATGGTGGACATTATAGTTTTAAATCGGATAAACAACCGTCCCGATATTTGGACACGGCAGTGCCGTTTCCCTACCCGATATTTGGACACGGCAGTGCCGTTTCCCTACCCGATATCTGTTGAGAACCGCTAGATTGAAGCATAGGTCGATCGCCCGCAACCAAACTCGATCGCCTATCATTGAAATAACCCGCTTGCAGCCCGAAATTAGGAGAACCGTCAAATGTCAGATCCGATTACCTTGGGCTTGCTTTTCACAGTCGCTTGGCAAGGCATTCTGGGCACTCAAGTCAATGATGCACTGAATCATGCTTGTTTGACGGGGATAAAAAAGCTATCACGAAACGGAAAAATTGTCAATCACGATTTAGAAAAAGCGCTGAAAACATCTTTCCTGAAAGCTCAGCAACAAATCGCCTCAGAATGCAAACAGGAAATCGATCCGAAAAATGCGGCTAACCCAGAGAGTTTTGCCTATTCGCTGCAAGACAGGCGCAGGGATTTCGATTGGTTGAAACGAAAGCTCGAAAAGCTCAAATTAGAATTAGAGCAAATAGATAAAGAAACAGTCCCGTCTGGGATTCCGATTGCAGGTTTAGATGAGATTGAATTGCTGCTGACTGCCACAAATGATTTAAAGCAGGATCGGGTTGAAGAAGTCAAGCAAAAACTGCTGGAAGTCGCCCTAGAAAATTGCGCTGTCGCACCCTACAAAACGAAGTTAGATCGAGAATTATTTGCCTTATTATCAGCATATTTTGCTCAGGAGATAAAGGAAAATGAGAAAGTTTTTCAGATTTTTACAGGGCAGAGTTTAACGCGGATCGATAGCACAACCCAAGAGATGCACGTTTGGCTTGAGGAGATAGTTGAAAAGAGCCGCATTGCTTACGTGCCGCTTGACTGGCAGGATATTTGCCAGCAGATTTTAGACGAGAAAGAACAGCAGCGACTTAGCAGCAATCAGCTAACTTTTGGCAACCATCAAATAGATGATGTTTATGTACCGCTGGGATTGGTGGAACGGCAGAAAGTGACTCAGCGACGCGAGGATGTTGCGGCTGAGGAAGGTTCGGATTTGTACCGGGAAAAAGAAGTTACTCAAAAATTTGAACATAGCGAGTTTCTCGAACAAGTGATCCAGCAAGGAAGTAGCCCGAAAAGCAATGGCAAGCGGTTAGGAATTATTGGGGAATCGGGGGCGGGAAAAACAACGCTCTTGCGGCAGATTGCGAATTGGGTAGCGGCTGAAATTTCCGAGGCTATTGTAATTTGGGTATCCTTGGCAGATTTGCAGGGGAAGGAATTAGAAACCTATTTATTTGACAATTGGCTGCTGGCGGCAATTAAGAGGGTTGGGAAGGCTGAGGCGACGGCGGATATTAAGGATGATTTTTTAACTTTGTTTAATGCTGAGCGCGTTTGGTTGGTGTTGGATGGGGCGGATGAGATGGCTGTCGGAGATGGCAATCCTTTGGCGGAAATTCAGCGGCAAATTAGAACCGGCGGCTGTATTCAAAGGGCGCGGATTGTGCTAAGTTGTAGGCAGAATGTCTGGGATGCGATCGGCTCTGCGTTGGATACTTTTGATACTTATCGCACTCTGGAATTTTCCTATCCCGAACAGGTGGAAATGTTCATTGATAAGTGGTTTGGAACCCCCCCTAACCCCCCCTTGTTAAGCAGGGTGGATTAATTGTCGAGAGGCGAAATCAAGGCTATGAAGGCTATTGACCAACTTTATGCGAGGCATTTA
>NZ_JAUBPE010000077.1:0-37743 GCF_036700565.1 Microcoleus pseudofavosus SVA1_A4 | reverse complement strand
CAAATGCTAAAACTTCGTTGTGCTTACCTCAACGACCTCTTGGCTATTTGAGGCTTTTGCAAAACCGGGATGCTCCCCTAGATAACTCTCCACTGTGGCGAGGTAAGTTTTCTGTTGAAGAGTATCGGCAAATGCTATGGCAACAAATCCAACAGCATTTACCGAAGTATTTCCGCAAAGGACTAAAAGGTTTCTATGAGCCTTATTTAGTTTCTGATTCAGATATCTTTCGAGCGATTATGGAATTAGCTGAAGTTTACCGAGATAAAGGTAGATTGAAGTTGATTTATATTTCCGATCGTTCCCATGCTGAACTTATTGCCAGATGCGTTGATTATTTGGCAAATCAGATATAGCAATTACGTTAGCCTAGAAACTCAGTATTTCTAGGCTAACGTAGTTTGTTGGTTAAGTGCTTCACAATCAGGAAACGACTAACAAAACACTACTTTTAATATCAACGATAATCATGTCAGAAATTCACATCAATCCAATCAGTCTTTTTCCTTATGATGTCAACAGACGGGAGGGAACCTATTTCGTAGCTTGCGGGCGCGTAGCGCATCGAAACGGTAAGCGAGTTGATGATAACCTTCTCAAAAGTCATTACTCCGTTGGTTATGAAGGGAAAGAATTTGCATTATCTACTTGGTCAAGAAAGCAGAGTAAGGGATTAATTAACATAGCAACCTTCTTTGAGGGTAAAACAGCCGAAGAAAAACGTCAGATTCTGTGGAATCAATTTGAAACCAGAACAGTTAACACACGCATTATTCGTTTCTGTGAAAGAGTTAGAAATGAGCCTCTATTTCTTTGGTATGTGAGTTCGTATGACTTATCTACTGCTCAATTCATCAAAAGATTCTTGGAATGGTATTGGTCAGAATACCCGATAATTAACAGTTAAAAACTGCTATACTCTAACTAATTTAGTTGGAGTATAGCCTCATGTTTACAACACAATCTCCTGATAAGCCAGCAATCCAAGTAACAGACATAGCCCCGGATTATGAAGTCAACTATAAAAC
The DNA here is from genome assembly GCF_036700565.1 of Microcoleus pseudofavosus SVA1_A4. NCBI lineage: Bacteria > Bacillati > Cyanobacteriota > Cyanophyceae > Oscillatoriales > Microcoleaceae > Microcoleus > Microcoleus pseudofavosus. The sequence continues at coordinate 36,715 of NZ_JAUBPE010000077.1, read as the reverse complement.
TGGGTACATAGGATTTCTCAACAAAGGAGCGGACGTAACATCTCTCGGCATCGCTTATTTTACAGGTTGGGACATGATCAGCGATATCCATGTAACTCATACTTTGATTGTCGTAGGTGAGGATCAATGTATTGAAGCGGACATGGTAAATAACACAGTCAAAGTTTGCACATTAAGCAAATACTTCAATGACCCTAACTGTCAAATTTTCTTCCGTAAACCAATATTTTTCAACGATGCGGTAGGTTATGCCATCGCACACAAAGCCAGTCTCGAAGTCGGCAAGCACTACGATTTCGGCGCAATCTTAACCCAGGGACTCTCAGGCAGTTTCGCTGGGCGGATGCTCGATCGGCTGCTGACTGGAAAGTTGGAGGAACTGTTAAGCAATATGCTTGAGCATCCTGATAAATGGATATGCAGCGAACTTGTTGCTTATGCTCTGGATGAACAGCCACTTTACCGAGATAAAGGCATCCTGAAACGTCCTAACTCTACCATCAGTCCTCAAGAGCTTTTTCAGGATACCGAAATCTTTGCTCCCTGGAAAAACTCTTCCTTAACAAAAACAACAGAAACAAAAACAGAAAGTGTTACCGTAACAAAACGGTAACAGAAACAGATTCAGAAACAGAATTGATCTGCAAGTAACTTGTCCTGAATTGCCAGATTTGCAGAAAGAGATTGCTGTGCTGCCCCTCCAAAGGTGTAGCCTTTTTTTTGTTGAAACAAGCGGTTAAGTAATGAGATTCTTGAAGGCTTCGCCTTAAGGGGCAAATTTTAGAAAGGTAACTACTATGAGAGTAATCGCACTTTATAGGCTACAATCTGCTAATTTTGGTATCTCTGATAGAATTGCCAGACATTGTAAATGGCGCGATGGTGTTTTCATTTACAAGAACAGCGACGGGGAAATGTATTTTCACTGTGAGCTGCCGTTATGTCAGAATTTAGATCGCATCTAGGTTGGTAGTTTGTACAATACCTCTATTGGAATTGTTCAGGTTGTAACGATGAATTTAACTAACCATGTCAACCAAACTTTTACCTACATAGTTATTGACGAAAATGGCGATTCCACTGAGATTCTTCACAGCGGTGAGTTTATCAGCATTTTCTGGTAACTCCTAACCCGGAAACAGGAGCGTTTTCAGTTCCTGTTTCCCTTATGTGATGCTCATGTGACGGTCATGTGCACGCCCGGTACACATACATACAGGTACAGGTACATACAGGTGCAGATACAGGCTATATACGTGTGAGAATGAAAATACTTCGTTTTGGGAAAGTGATGTTATTCCCAAAACGAAATGGAAAACGTATCACTGTTTGACTGGATTGTAAAAAACAATTTCCCTGAAGCGGATTTGTGGCTGATAAATAAAGGTAGCAAAAATAAGTTAGGGAAACCAGTTAAGGAATTTCAGCCTTATCTTACAGGCATCAAATGTCCAGTGTTAGTTTTGCCAGATTACGCTTTCTATATGTGCCTGCACCTGTACCAGCAAGGATTATGGCAAGAGTATTCGCAAGGTTCATTAAATCTTCAGCATCTTCGCCTCAAGAATGTCAAAGAAGTTTTTCGATCTATCGGTAATCAGCACATAATTCAACATCAATCCCGTTTCAAGTCGTTTGTTCCATATCCTGTATCTGCTACCACAACAGAGACAGAAGAGGTGTATGCTTCGCTCTAAAGCGTTGAATTGGTGAATGGTTGAATTACAGGATTAGTGAAATGCAAAAAATGAATTTCGGTGGAATTCAAGCTGAGGTGTTGGCGTTGTCCCCGCACCACGGCTGTTTTATTTTCCGGTTATCCGATCGAATCGCTGTCAAAGGCGTTTACACAAGCCAATTTACTTGGAATGAAACAACGGACAATCTGAAAGGTTTTCTATCAAAACGGTTTGTCCTGTATGTAGGCGCACACACCTACCAGGAAACCGAACTTATCAAATCCCAGATTATTAAAGCTGGCGGAACTCCCAACACTGATGCCTTTGTTTCGAGGTTCGTCCGTGGCTATCACTATGAAGTGAGAGCGATCGGGCTTTCTCCTGAATATCTTGTGCAAACTCTACAGCATTATCCTCATTCTCATTCTGCTTAGCTATAGCTACAAAAATCATAGAAACATCAGAAACACTAGCAATCACAGAAACGGAATTAAAAACTATTTCTAAGGTTGTTGGTGTTTTGCTTCGCTATGAAGTTTTGAGTTGTTTACTTAGGAACTTAATTATGGACAAAATCAATTTTTCAGGCGTTGAAGGTGAAGTTATTGAAACATCACCACACGGCAGTTACGTTGTAGTAAAATTGAGCGATCGAATCACGATTGTCGGTACAACCAATAATCAATTCAATTGGCAAGAAATGCCGGATGCTGCTTCAGGATTTGAATCATTCATCACTTACATAGGCATTCGATCGAAAACTGAGGCTACTACATATCTAAACTTGGTAGCTACAGTTGGCGGTTACACACTCCCGAAAGAAGCCGAACCCAGAAAAGCCAAGCGGATTAAAGATTTCCCGTTTGAAATTAAAGTACGTGGCTTAAATCCTGAGTTTGTTGCTGAAGTAATTCGCTGCCAGAAAAAGTAGCTGACCATTCAACTACCTAAAACCTAAGACCTAAGTTTCTCTTCACTACTTTTTGAGTTGAGGAGAAACTTAGACTATCCACACTATCTAATTCACACACAATTCTTATGTCTGACAAAATAGTTTACGATGTGGTTCAACGATTTGAAGTTGTTGACGGTGTACCTCAATTAATTTCTACTGACATTAAAACGATTCAAGGTGGAACAACTTTGTTTTCGATCGCAGAAACTTGGTTAGCAAAGAATACTCAGTTAGTCCGGTGCTACACAGAACAATATGTTGGTTACAAAAACAAACGGGACAAAAGATATCAACTGGTTCTCACTCCTAGAGCAACCTCTCTTCAAGTAGCATTCCCTGCATCTAATTTGAGTGGCAAAGTTAAGTTTCTTACCGAAAATGATGCGCTGTTTCCTTACGCACTGAAGGTGTCGATCGAGAACAAACAAACTCTTATCAAGCTTCTTAATGACCTTTTTCCCCAACACCAACAACAGCAGTAAGAAAAGATGTATCCAAACGAACGTGAACGACAAGTTTTTGAATCTGAACGTGAGAAATCGGAAATCACTAAAAAGCTAAAGTTGGCTTTCAAATCGTTAGCTTGGGAACATTACCACGAACAGATGAGTGAAGCCGAGTTTAACAAACGTTGGCAAATTCATCAAATTCATTCGATGGATTACTATCGAACTGTTTGGTATCTCATGGAGAAAGGCTTTTCTATCCAAGCATTACTAAACAGCCAGTCAGAAACCTAACCTACTTCTACTTCTACTACCATGATTCAGATTGATTCAGAAACAGAACAGACAACTCTACGCCTACGTGATGCCTTCCGTGTGCTCGCATGGGAGGTGTTTGAGACAAATCCTCAGATTCGTGAAGATTTAAACCAGCGTTACACCAGATTCTACAGTCGCTGGAGACAGAGTAAGATTCGATCGATGGATTTGAGTCAACTAACTCAATTAGCAACAGAAAGAGGTTTCTCAGTCGAACAACTGTTGACGATCAGAGAATGTTATTACTCGATTGCACAACCTTATCCGCCAGAAATCTTTCTGAGTAAGGATTAGTTCACGTTTATTGCATAGTACCGAAACTGCACAATTAAGGGTTATTTTTCTAAGTTTTAAACTTGCCGATCGATAGTTTGTCGGCAAGTTTAAATTCGAGTACGGAAAGTCTTAGCAACTTAGATCGCTTCGCGGTGAGAGTGCGAGTAAATTTACCCGTAATTGAAATGAAAAAGAAAATAGCAGTTTCTAATCCTAGCCGTGCGTCTTACAGAGAGTTTGGAATTAACGATCGAGTAGGTCGTTATTGTCGTTTTGAAGAAGGAGTTTGGGTACATAATGATGGTGAAGGTGATACCTATTTCTCTTGTGAAATCCCTCTCTGTCGCAACGGTGACAGATTGGAGTTTCAAGGTTTTTACACTACTACTTACGGAGACAATTACAGCAGGATAGAAGAAATGAAGCTGTCTTCAGGACCTTATATGGTTTTTGAGTTCATGTGGGAAGACGAAGACGGTAACATTCAAACTGGATATGCAGATAACTTTGAATCTGCTACTTGGTAAAGTTTATCCCGGAGCTTTTCGGGATTTTCTTTTGCCTCAATTACGATCGCGTTCTAGTTCTGTCAAATTCAATTTAATAGGAAACTTTCCCAGAAAAATATCGGTGAGGGCGCTTTGCGATAGAGAGTTGAGGTAGATTTTCTATCTTTTCCACAATCCATTATCAAAGGAATTTCATCATGGCTATTACTTTTATGTCCAAGACTGCTAAAAAGCGTAGTTTGTTAATTGATGCACTTCGTATTCTTGCATGGGAAGAGTACAAAGCTACTAACAAAGAAGAACTCAAGAATCTTGAATATGGTGGTTATGCGATATTCGATGCAGAGTGGAAAGTTGAAGACATTCATGACAAAACTTACGAAGAACTTCTCGCTTTTGCTAAAAGTCTAGAATTTTCCGAAGCAGAATTGTTGGGCATTCGATCGAAATACTATGCCAATAAAACTACGGCTGCTGCTGGGAAATCCAACAGAACATTAAATGGCAATAGCAATGGCAATGGTAATGTCAATGGCAATGTTTCCTCTCAACAAGAAGAGTACGATGTTGAGGATGCGTTTTAGCCTAAATTAGCAAAGATTGATGGTGGAGAGTTTGTACTTTCCATCATCGATCGAAAGAGAAGAATCTACAGAGAGTTATCTGTTAGGATCGCTTCGCGGTAGGGAGGTGAGTGAAATATTGTCGTTAAGAGCCTAGTATCATGGAAAAGATGAAGAAAGTTATCCCCAATCTCTCTGAATTTAAAGAGTATTTGAGAGGTTTAGTTGCAGAAATGGAATATAGTCACAGTAGTTTGACCAATAAAAGGTTAGAACTTTGGTTATTTAATAAAGTCCATCTTGGCAACGGACAAGTCAGCCTTGGGTTTTATGACGAAAGGTTGTATCAACTTTGCCAGAGGCTTTATCCAGGCTGTGATATAGGTTTGTTGACTTATCATGGCAAGGAAAGAGGTGGTAGTTGTGGATTGATTGCCGATCATCGCGATCATGGCTATGCACAACCGATCGCAGTTTCCCTAAATATTGGCATTGCAGAGTTTGTCGTTGATGGAAAAAGCTGTGTGTTAGATGACGGTGAAATTGTGAAGTTTAATTGTAAGCAAATCCATTCTGTTCCTCGCATCATGAGTGAGGAAAGATTTAGTTTAGTTTTGTGGCAATTGAACCAAACCAAAGGTTATCGATCGCAAATGACAGAGCCGATCGAATGGTAGAATAAGACTTAAATATTTTGGAGCAATCCAGAATATTTAAGTCTTATTTTCTAATTTTTTAAAGAAAGAAGCAACCGCAAAGTTAACCGTTTTTTAGGGCTTCGCCATAAGGGATTGATTTAGAAATTTCGTTTGTGTACTTTACCTAGAGGGTTATTATGGCTATTACAATCTTGACCAAATCCGAGAAAGAAGCTGCTAACTTGCGGGATGCTATTCGGATCATGGCTTGGGGACAATTTAAGTCTGAGAATGATACGGATCTCAAAGGCTTAGATTTGTATGAGATTTTCAAAGTTGAATGGCTAGAGTACAAAATCCATTCAATGAAACTGCCAGAAATCCTGGAATTCGTCAAACAGTTTGGATATTCAACTGAAGAATTGATGGAAATTCGTGCTGAATATTATGCAAACAAGAAAGAATATGCCAATAGAAATGACGAATTCTAGTTTCGTAGCTTGCGATTAAATCGAAGCGATCGAACTTAAATCTAGAAAAGCCTCAGTGTCTGTAATGGATGCTGGGGCTTTTTGAATAATTAAGAAAAGAAGCAATTGAAGTTTGTTGGTGAGGGCGCTTCGCGATAAGAGAGTGAGCTGTAAATACAGCTCACTGTCGTTATTCAGGTATTTCTCATGGCTAATTTAGTTGAATCTTTGGTATCGATCGTAATTGCTGGTGAATTAGCAGCAGTAGCAATGTTGGGTGGAACAGCATTGATAGGTTATGCAAAAGTTACAGCAGCTCATGTCCAGCTAATTCAAACAGCCAAACAAAGCAGATACGATGCAATTGTAAATTATGGCGAAGTTAGAAGCGTAGCCATTTTTACAGGTGATAAACCAGCAATTGCAGAGTGTTTAAGCGGAGTTTGTAGAACTAAAGTACCATTACCCAGCGGTGTAGATATCAAATCTACTTTTAGAGGTATTGATGCGAAAGTTGCAGGCAAAGCAGGCAGCAATGTAGCAACCTTGATTAGTTGGAGTAGTGAAACCAATAGCGGAATTGGTGGCAGTTATGGCCAGCATGGAACGATTGTATTTAGCCACCCCTGGACAAGAAAGAAATTTTGTTTAGTTAGAGGCGGAGCTCATGGCAATCTGGGCGAAGTTGTGATTAAGCAAGATAATGAGTGTAAATAGCAAAGCCAAAGTAGAAAATCTCTAGCGGGTGCTAGAGATTTTTTTTAGACCCACACAAAGATTTGCCATTACCCAAAAATTATGCTGCACCTCAAAAACTATTTTTCCGTTTCTGAACAACACAATCTCGTTGAACTTACTCGAAATATAGCCAAATCCAATGGCGGAATGACAATTCCTGTCATGCCCAGTGGCCAGCAATTTAACTGTAGCCAAACCAGTTGCGGAATTGTTGGCTGGCTATCCGATCGAAAAGGCTATCGTTATTCCTCCATCAATCCAGTAAATAATCAGCCATTCGCAGCAATGCCGACAGAGTTGATAGACATTGCTCAAAATTTAGCCAAATTAGTTGGTGAATTTGATTACCAGCCAGAAACTTGCTTAATCAACTTTTACTCAGCCACCACCAAAAGTAAGTTAGGTTTGCACCAAGATAACACTGAGCCAAATCTAAAACCCTGCATTATTTCAATATCTCTAGGCGACGATTGCAGTTTTGTCATCGGCAGCAACCGCAGTCGCAAAGATCCAGTCGAAGGCATCCTCTTACGATCGGGCGATGTTCTCATCCTCCACGGTGACAGCCGTTTAGCTTATCACGGAGTTCAAAGAATTCTACCAAAAACCTCCAATTTACTCAAGAATAACGGGAGATTAAACTTAACCATTCGCCAAGTTTATTAGCCACAGAAATAAGTAATGCTTCGCTATGAGTTGTTGATTCTTTTCAGGCAACAACTCATGGCAGCAAGCAAAATTCCAGCGTTACTTCAACGTGTCGATCGAACTCTCAAGCGCGAAACTCAGTACAATTTTGAGGAAGCATTTGATACGAAAGAATACCACACAGCAATGATAACGGGTCATCGTTGGTTTGAGTATGACATTAAAGTTGACAAACTTATTACAATGGCGCTCAATCAAGGTGTGTCTCAATTCTACTGTGGAATGGCACTCGGCACCGACCAAATTGCAGCCGAGATTTTAGTTCGGCGTAAACTCAAATGGACAGCCGTGATTCCTTGCGCTGATCAACACAAACTTTGGAAACCACATCAGCAAAGCCATTACAAGAAATTGCTGGAACAAGCCACAGAACAGAGATGCCTTTATCAAAACTACAGCGCTGGTGTTATGCAGGCTCGGAATCAGTGGATGGTCAACCGATCGGACATTTGCCTAGCAGTTTTCTCCGGCGATCCTCACGGCGTTGGAGGGGGAACTGCCTCAACTTTCAAGATGGCCCGCAATCGCAATCTCCTCATTTATCAGTACATCCCTGCTGAATCTCGGTTCGTAATCATTGAACCCGCTTATCAACAATTGTCACTTTTCTAGCTATTACGCCATATTCCCCCCTTAAAAAGGGGGATTGTTCAAAATCACACACTTACCAAGGCAAAATCATGAAGAAAAAAGTAGTAATGAGCCACATTCATGCTCGAATCACGAAACTAGCAAAGGGTGCGATCGAACGTGGAGACATTCTCAGTTGCGATCGCATCTCCGACAGCTCTTACTTAATCAAGCGAGTTCTTCCTGATACAAATCCCGATACAAATGACGGCAAACCACAAACCACCAAATATACTACCGTCGCTGCTGCTAGCCTCCTTTATCTTCTCAATTCCTTCGCTCAAACCAACATAGAAACAGAAACAGAAACAGAAACAGAAACAGAAACAGAAACAGTTTAGAAATCATTCAGAAACAGAAACAGAATAATGCTTCGCTGTGAGGGAGTGATATTCCGTTTGTGTTTCTGAATGCAACAACCCTTCGGCTACCCTTCGGCTACGCTCAGTGCGAGGCTCAAGGCATCGCAAACTTGGTCAGAAGAGGATATCGATTATCTTTCCAAACTTGAAAAGATAGTCGATGTTGGAGCGATCGTACAAACACTTCAATTTCGCTGCATCTGCGACTGTCAGATGCACGAATATTCTGATGTCAAATTAGGGTTTGTGCGTTGGTTTAAAGCCAAAGTCGAACACATGACCAACAATATTTACAACGTCATTGAAGCTGAAACTAACGTTTTTCGAGTTAATTTGCCTTAGCTCTGAACAAGAAAATAAATCACAAAAGCTGAATTGCTTGGCTCAATCTCAAGTTTTTGGGTAAAAGCGCTTCGCTATAAGGGAGTGTTGTTACCCAAAAGTTACTTATGTCGATTGAGAAAACTGAGATCGAAGATTACGCCTCTCTTGAATGGAATACTGGAGCTGATTGGGCAATCCCGATTCCAGAGTACAAAATTAACAATTATGTAGTTTCTCGGCATTATATACCCGATGAAGCTCCAGTAATCCCCACAGGCTGGATTTACGAGTTTAGTGACGGTCGATTTATGTCCGAGGCACAGATAAGTTGCACAGAATGGTAGGCAAAGTAGCAATGTTTTAATTCACTACGAACTAAAACATTGCTATTTTTTTTACGATCGAAGTCGAAGCACAGTTAATTTTGAGTGAGAGCTTCGCTGTAAGGTAGCGTTGCTTACAAATTTTTCACATGAATACTCAACCTCAATTTGAACCTCAATCTCAACGCCAACTCGGTGAAGATCAAGATTACGACTACATTGATGAAAACGGTAAAAATCAAAAATTTACTGCTGAAGAAATAGCATCATTTGAAGAAGAAAATAAAGCATTTGTCAGAAGTCCTTCAGCAGATGACTTTTTCTTAAACTAAAAAATTAACAGTCGATCGGTCGATTAAACTGATCGACTGTTAATTTTTTAGCACAAATTTCTGAATAAACAAACAAAAAACTCCAAAGCAAAACCCACGTAGTTATGCTTCGCTTTGGAGTGATGATTACTTGCAGGTGAAACATCATGATTGTAACAAATTCCAGAACAAATAACGAAATTCTTGCTGATACTATCGGGAAACTTATCAATGTTGATGAGATTGTTCAGCGACTCTGGGCGACGGACTGCCAACAGTGCTCTTTATTTACGGAAGAACAGGTAAAGTTCGCTTTTCTCAAATGGATCGAAAACAATCTGGAGTCGATCGAAATGCAACCTGAATGGTTTCTGAATCAGGAACCAAAACATTTCTATCGCAATCTACCCTTTGATGCTTTACAGGAAGCCACTGACTTGCGAGAAGATGAGGATTATCAGGCAGAAAATGATGAAAGGTACAGAAATATGTATGCAGAAATGGATGCTCGCATCAATTCAGGAGAATTTTCTCAAGATATTTCCGAGTACATCGCACACAGAAATCGAAATCAACAATTACCATCTGACCCTATTAAGGCAACTCTCTAAGAAGCTATGAATTGGTAGCAAAAAAAGCGGTTAGTTGAGAAAGAACTAACCGCCACCCGACTCTAAATTGAGGAAATTTTACCATGACTTACTTGAAAAGGCTAGCGGAAATCCGCAAACAAATTGAATTTCTAAAAACTGAAGTTCAGGCGATCGAACCTGACGCAATTATCGAAGCTTTCGAGATTCTAGAATCCAAACTCTCACCAAATGGTAAAAGTTTGGTTCACAACGATAAAAATGCTAAGATTACCTTAGTCTTACGCACACGCTATGACGACAAAAATACCTCGGTTGTGCGTTTGGATGAAGACATCGATCGCGAGTACGAAAAATTGTGCCGATCGAATAAAACCGCGCTGAAAAATAACAAAGCTTATATCGAAGAACTTCAAGAAATGATAGAAGCAGCAGAAAAAAAACAGAAAGCGTTGCTAACTTCTGCATATCTAGAAAGGCTTTGGAAACAACGGGCGATCGCACTCAATAACACAGAGCATAAAGTCCCCAGTCTCTCAGTTTATTTGAAGTGAATTTGTTGAAGTGAATTTGTTGAAGTGAATTTTAAGAAATCAATGCTTCGCTTTTGAGTGTTGATTTCTTGAGAAATTAGTGAAGAATTAGAAAGGAAACTGGAAAGTAATGACAGAAATTGTAGTAAATAATTCAACTTTTCAAGTACAACCATTTGTACGTTACAAAGAAGATAGGTTGAAAGGAAAGTTAATTTTATCAGAAAAAGAACTTTCATCAGTTGACATGGCGATCGTGAAAATCAAGCCAGGAAGTATGAATGTTGGAGGAATTGCCCGAATCCCCTTAGTAGAAATCTGGGGATTTGTAGTTGACAACCCTGATAAATGCGTATTATCAACGCTCATAGCTCTGAGGTTTGACCTCGAAACTCCAGATTTTGAAGAAATCTATCACCTCCATTTTCTCCCATTTCACACAGATACTCGGGAAGTCTTTAAGTTGCATTCAACTGCTCGAAACCCCAAAAACAAATTTGAGAAATATGCTCTCGAAGTTGCTCAAGATATTAATCAATCACAAATTAATTTTTGTTACGATGAAAACTTGAAAAACGTAACTATCTAAATATCTATCGCCGATCGCAGTAAGGCTGAATAGGACTGCAAATTTTCCCTCTTGTAATGACTTTTGGAATGTAAAAATGAAGCAAGTTAAATACAGATTTAATCGAAAAGAAGGAAGGATTTATGTTGATGAAGACGGTAAATTATTTGACAATGGAAACTCCATTAAGATGATAATTTTGTCGGCATCAAAGCCAATTTTTGGCAAACCTTTTCCTTACATCCCACCCCAGCTTTGGGTACAATTAACATTCCTTGATGAAGCAGGTAATTGGTGTCATGCTGTTATTAGCAATGGCACAACAAATGCACTTCATCGATGGATATTGTACCGACAACAAATTGAGATTGTTCAACAACTTGAACTTTGTGATGTTATCACAGCATTGAGTTTTGAGCCATCTGAAACGATCGAAAGTGATAGAGAATGGTTTGACTACAAATTCTCTGGAATTGCTGGGAAACCAGGTTTAGGCGATCGAATGCGATCGCTAATCCAACAACAAAGCAAATATCCACTAATTGAAGCCCTTGGCTTAATTTAGAATGAATTGGGTAATGCTTCGCTGTTGGGTAATGATTCAATTTTTTTGAATTTTTCAATCTTCAACAATACTTCATCAACAACTATCATGACTAAGAAAAATCAAACTCCTGCTGATTCTGATTCTGTTTCTGTTTCTGATTCTGATTCTGTTTCTGAGTCGGTAAGTTCTGAGTTTCAATTCGATTTGTCAATAATGGGAGAAGAATTCAATGCACCCCGCATCCCTCGACTGCCTTATGGACTGGTTATCAACGACAGTCCAGCCGGATTGTTTATCCCGGAAAAGAATGCTGTCAAAGCTGGCTGGATTGGGCTAGATGCAGCTTCACTACCTGAGATTGAGTTAGCTAGCGGAGAGAAATGTAAAGGCGAGTTCTTAGGGTCTGTAAGAATGGTCATTCTTGGATGTATGACACCTTACATTCGCTACAAAACCAGCGACGCATTAGGTGATATGCGCGGAGTGTTTGTCGGACTCTACGAAGACGATCGCCATAAAATCGACAAAAAGACAATGGAAGTCTGTTCGGAGTATCTGATACTCTTTCTTTCTCCGAACAACACTTTATTGCATACCAGACCAATTCGCATCCGGTTTAAGAATGTTGCGCTTTGGTCGTTGCTAGAATCTCTCGAAGATTTCTACATGACAATGGAAATGACGTTCGCGCAGTTGGCTAAAACAAAAGCTAGTAGCAAGAACGATCGATGGAGAGCGTTGTGCGTCTTTGAAGCGCAATTCAAAGGCATCAAAGAAGGCGAAGGTAGCAACCGCTCTTACTGCTGTAAGGTAGACAAATTTACCTTGCCAACGCCAGAAAACTTTCAAACACTTTTTCTTGGCGCAATTGGACAGTACGCAAAAATTTGGGAGGCTTACGACATGAATGTCGGTGCTTTACAGCTTAGTTTGCCTCCTAGTGCTAAATCCAAACAATTTTTACTCAATGCTAGTGAGAATGATGGCAATTAATTGCCATTAATTGAACTGCTAAAAACTGGGGAGAAATCCCCAGTTTGCTTGAAAGTAAACACAACCAAAAAATAATGAATAATCCAATATGTCCTGACCGCATCTCAATCGAAAATACGGTGATTGCAGTAGCAGCAATTATCAAAGCTGATTACAATCCAACTGCTCGAAAGTTAACCTTAGTTTTAGTTGACAAATCAGAAATTGACTTAAAGGATGATTTGGCAGAATCTACCTGGGATTTTCTGAGAAGTCGAATCTACGGCTGCACTGACCCATTAGCTCTGTGGCTTCCCTACAAAAATAGTCAATTTCAATCGAAATAATAGCAAACTTCCGACCTAAATTCAACCTGAAAAAAAAGTCGTTAAACTGTTCTGTGTTATCCTGTTGGGCTAATTATTTTTCAGTAATTAGCCTTTTTTAATTTACCAATTACCAATCATGAGGAGAAATTATGGCTACTAAAATTTCATGGGCAACTGAAACCTGGAATCCAATTGTAGGGTGTGAAGAAATTAGCCCTGGATGTGAAAGATGTTATGCGAAAAATCTTGCCCAATCAGCGCGACTTCAACAATTTTCACAGTATCAAAAAGCTAGGGCGTGGGATGGTACGATCGTCTTTGTGCCGTCTCAGTTACTAAAACCATTTGGATGGAAAAACCCACAGTTAGTTTTTCCATCAATGAGTGACCCCGGACATCACAATGTTAAGCGGGATGAACTTGACCAAATTTTTGCGGTAATAGCGATCGCAAGTAAACATCAATTCCAGCTTTTAAGCAAGCGTCCCAAAGCTATAAAGCGTTATATAAAAGCATTGACAGCCGATCGACTCTACGAAGCATCCCAAAACTTCTGGCATGAACACCAAATCCCAAAAAGATTATGGCAACCGTTGCCACTCCTTCGACGCTACTTCGATAACTTGCAATTTCCACTCAAGAATCTCTGGATTGGAACCAGTGTCGAAAATCAAGATGTAGCCGATCGCATTCTTGCTGTTAGAGATACCTCAGCCCAAATCAAATTTATCAGTTGTGAGCCGTTGTTGCAGCGTGTCGATCTTCGTAAATATCTCGGTATTTGTGTCGGCTGCCAGACCTGCGCATTTCGAGGCGACCATCGGATAGGCATATCAATGGTGGATTGGGTAATCTGTGGCGGAGAGTCAGCGCGAAAAGCTAGCGATGCCCGAGTTTGTCATCTGGATTGGTTGCGATCGATTGTAAATCAATGTCAAATAGCACAAGTTCCCATCAGTGTTAAGCAGCTTGGCTCAAATCCGATCGACTCGATTGAATATATTCAGGGTGTTGCCATGACAACTTACCAAGTCAAAGTCAAAAACCACACTGATATCAACGAATTTCCTCAAGATTTAAGACTTAGACAACATCCAGTTTTCTAAGTTCTATGGATGCAAGTATTACCGTAAATACCTGCATCCATATCTTTCAATAAAAGCGCTTCGCGATAAAGTGTTGATTTTCCTAGGTTTTCAAACAATGAAAATACATTTTGAAGGATTCACAGCGATTTGTACTCCTATTACTGAAGAGGGAGGCGGCGCTTGGTTTAGTGGTGTACCGGGCGACTGGCAATGGTCAATCGAACACTTTGGCATGAGCTGGGGTGTAGAAGAAACGCTAGGTTCTGCAATAAGAGCCAGCAAAGCCGAAATTTTTAGCCTTAACGCCGACTTTGTATTAAATCCTTACGAAGATGAAAACGATCGGCTCAACGATTGTTATTTCATTCCTAAAGGTACTGAAATTAACGAATTTTAATCAAAAAGTTTCTAATTTACTCAGAGACTTTTCTCAACTTTTCAAGTTCAATTAGTGTGAAAAAATCATGGCAATTAGAATTCTACCTAAGTATGGCTCCAAAGTTCCCGAACCTGAGCCTGACAAAAATCAACCAGAACTCAACATTTTCGAGGCAATCAACAAAAAACTGAGATACGAGCGAGAAAATATTCAACCTTTTCTCGGCGATAACCTTTTTCCTTACTACCGCCATTCGTGCATTTTATATATTTCTGGTCGCTATGTTGGTCAAGGTTACGGAACTTACACAGATAGAACTGAACTATATGACCAAGTTGGTCATATTCTAAGAACCATTTAGCCAAGCCAATTCATCAAAATTAGCCAAATCTCTGAATTAATCAGGGATTTTGCTTTATCTATTATCACAGGAAATCCAATGAAATAACTAATTCTTGACCCAAATAATCTGAACCGCAACCGCACTCTAATCGCCTTTGAAAAAGTGAACAAGGATTTACTGAAACAAATTAGAGCCGATCGCACTTACCGAATGCCTCCTAATTACATCAACTGGCAAGTCTTGAGCGGGATTGCTGCACTCGCTCTTTCTACTTGTAAACCGGACTACGCTAGAGTTGATGTTTCAGCATTTATCCACAGCTACCGCACCGCTCTATGGTTCGCGACTGATGCACCGATTTATTGTTTGACTCCTGAATTGATTGAAGCATTTGAGCGCACCGATGCACTTCATAAACCCGGCATTTTATCGGGCTGGCAGCCATCGCTACCTACTTTTATGCTGGCGATACCCAAAGAGTTTATTCATACACCCGATGGTGGATTAGTGGATTATTTGACAGTTTCTTCCAGCGATTACGAGTATCCCGAATGGAATCAAGCCAAATGGAGAGATATTAAAATAGAGCCGTTTAACCTCAAACACAGTCTGTATTTTCAGATTTGCACAGTAGACAGCAACGAAACTGTGTGGACTTCAGGAACTGCGGTTAAAAATGACGGTGCTTTGATTTACGATGAAAATGAAAGTTTGGGTAAACATACCATATCGATCGATGATAAAGCTTTTCTTCAACGCATCAGAAATTTGGTGATAAATGTACTTTTGACTCTTGAATTTTCACCGTCATTGTTGACGACGGTTACTGAATCCGAAATCAAGAGAGAAAATAAAGGATTTCAGCGGATAGATCGAACTTCTTCTAATGTCAGATATCCCCGATAGTTGGGCAAAAAATATCAAGCTTTCTCGGTATTATCCGCAGAGAAAAGAACTCATTTATCTCCGTGTACCCACTGGAGACGAGGACATTGGAGGATGTTAGAATCAGGTGAGGGTAAGCGCTGGCGAGATAGTAAACGGCTTTGGATTGAACCTGTTTTAGTCAATTCTCAATAGCAATTAATTAAGCCTTAAAACTAAATTACAATAGATAAAATACTTTTGAGGCTACCATGATAACACCAGGAACTGTCTATAACTGCTTTTCTAAATTGGTATTTGATGGCGATACTCTATCCCTAGATTTTCGAGGGGAAGAAATAAGAGGAAGATTGCGGTGGATAGATTCACCTGAATCTCAAAAACCCGGACAAAATAGCACCAACCCTGGAATACTTAAACACTGGGAATGGGCGCAAAAAGCAAAAATTGCATTGATGAATTATGTAGCAGGAAAATCAATAATCACGGTTCCGATCGAGAAAGATATATACGATCGCTGGGTATGCGATTGTTACTTTGACAAAATTTCGGCAGCAACCAACATACAAATTCTGTTATGCAAAACTGGAATGGCAGTTACTTATATGCCATTTAATCGCTTTGCCTACAATACCCGAGAATTGACTGTACTCAGAGGTGTCATTACAGAAACTGCTGCTGCTAATCGTAAAAAATTAGGGCTTTGGTCAGAGCCTGACCTAATTCTTCCTTACGAGTTCAAAAAGTTAAATTTATCCTGAAAAACAATGCAATTAGCTGAAAAAATTGTTAACTATATGAAAGCCAAAAATTACCAATTGGCTACACGAACGGGAGAAAAAAACATAATTTATATTGAAGGTATGGACAGGGACGGGACACTCAACCCTGATACCCCCAATCACTTCAACGATTTACGGCTGCTTTTATTATTTGACAAGGGAGTCGCAACGATCGAAGGTGCTTGGGAAGCAACAACCGAACCGGGCTACTACTACACCGACAATCCCATGAACCCTAACGGTGCCGCTAGAATTGCCTTTGGGCAGTATCGAGCTTGGCAAGTCGGCCTTCACGGCTACTCTGACCCGCACGAAGCTCTTATCCAAGTCGGACTGGTTAAGGTGCACCGCGACTGGAATCGGGACATGATCCGAACTGGGGATGCGATCGATGAAGGTTACTTCGGCATAAATCAGCACCACGGTTGGGGACACCCTAAGAACGACATTCACAAAGCCGGAGCTGGATGTTTTGTTGGTCGCGATCCTAACGAACACTTTGATTTTATGGATCGCGTCAAGTCTGACTCACGATATATTGCTGACCCAAATTTTGTATTTCCAACAACTATTATTCCAGGTGACAAACTCTAATTTATGGAAAAATGAAGCAAGAAACTCTTGATTATATTGCTAGCTCGATCGGTATTATTGCAACCATCTCAACTTACATTTTTTGGCTAGCATCTCGACAAATTAAGGTTGATTTAGTCTACAAAATCGACAAGTTTTGCCACAATTTTAGTATAAAGCACGAAAGCGATACCATATCTACTGCGTTTAAATTACGGCGCTGGCAAGATGCCAATAAACTTCGTTCTTTAACTTTGGAGTGTCGAATCGAAGCAATTGAAAAAAAGTTAGAGATGGATTCATGCAATATTATCCAAGCGATCGAAGAACAATTTGATGATGAAGATATAAATTTAAATGGGTGAAAACCATGACACTAAATTTCCGAAACCCAACTGTTAACCAATTAGATTTTTTATCAACTGCTTTGGGAGCGATCGCAGGGATAGCATAATTACTTATTGCTTGCAAACGTATTAGCAATGAAGATGGTCAACTCATTGCTGGCTTAGCAATTATTGCTTGGGGCTTTTTTAGTAATAAGCCACCTCGCATTTCTATAATCAGACAATATCATCAACCAGAACATCCTGAATTACTAGATGAACTGAGAGAGTAATAGTATAACTAAGACTCCTACCAAAATACCTAGTAAAAAAAATAAAATTGCTAACTGATCCATAAATCTCATAGTAAAATCACAACTTAAATGATTTTACTATGAGATTTATTGTTTGGTTATAAATTACGGATTATTATTGATTTTCTCCGCTACAACCTTCAATGTTACTGCTGAACCCGCAGCCAATCCTACAATTACCCCAGCGGTAAAAGTGTCTGCTGGATTTGCAGACTTTGTGCGCTTCAATTCTTGACTTGCTTGATGCGCGTCCTCTTTTAATTCTTGCATTACATCGGGGACAATTTCAGCAGTTGCTAGTATGGCTGTGGTCAGCGTTCCTGCAATAAACAAAGATTCACCTGGTGTTAATTTACGCATTTTTTGTCTCCTATTTTTTGTTGGATTGATGAACGATCGGATTAACGATTGATTGAACTTACCTCTTTTCCAAGTAATCCTTGAATTTAGCTATCAGTGAAGGTGTACCATATTTCATTACTATGTAATAGAAACACTTTTTACCTACATCTGAATAGCTTCGAGGCTTCCCCCTTTTCTGGGTGAAACCCAAACCGAGTTGTATGAGTTTGCTGGCACTTGTATATTTATCGGATAATTCCAAAATGCGCTCAAAAACTGCTGTTTCTGACTCGTTTGGCAGTAATCTTGCGAAATCTTCTGCATCCCAGATAACTGGATAATTCTCTCTGTGTAAGGGTTTCAGAGTTATATCGTCTCTGATAGGGTTATCAAAGGTTGATAATTCTTCAACTGAATTATCTGGCGAATTATCTGGTAAATTATCTGAGTTTGGGTTGGTTTGCGATCGATATAATTCTATTTGTCGATCGAGTTGTTCTGGTGTGGATTCAGCTAACCAATAATCCCATGATACCTTTTGATTTAATGCCCTATTTAGTTTATCAACGTCCGATTCTGCCTCTGATTCTACTTCAGTTTCTGTGGCTTGTAAACTAAGTTTTTCATCAGATTTATTGTCACTTTCTGAGCTGCCGATAACTTGACTCTGAGATTCACTGTTTTCTAGAGAAAAGCCATTAAATAACTCATAAACCCATTCAGGACGTATCCAGTACGGCAGAATAGAAATAGGCAAGTCTTTGATGCACTCTCCGTCTTCATCTTTGATACCAGAAATGGTTCCTTTAAACAATGGTTGTAATTTGCTATTCGATCGTAACTGAAGTTTAATTACTCCTGAATTAACTGATTTACTGAAACCCTCACCACCGCCGAAAGCAGCATTAGTATCATTGTGAGCAATGAACACAGGCGCTTCTTTGGCTTTCCGAGGGTCGCCAACAACTTTTCGAGTTAGTTTGCTGGCAGGTTCCGCTGTACCTTCTTCAAAGCCATATTGTGTCATCTCATCAAAGATAGAGGTTAGCCAATCATCCTTCAAAGTTCGGACTTTGAATCGATCGTACATGGCGTTAAGTTGTTGACCAACTTCTTCAAAGTTTTGATTTGCGCCATAGCCGGGAACTCCCAACTTTACCAAAGTTTTCCAGCACTCATCATGGTTTTGATGAAAGTGAGGGTCAGCGATCGAGATGATTTTGTGACCATATAAATAATGCCGGCACAGTGCTAAAAAAGCTGCAAAGTAACTTTTAAAGCTACCCATATCCCCATAAATTAGGAGGGGTTTGTGCATCAGTTGTGCGATCCATCCGTCTTCATGTTCCTGAATTAATTTCAAGAGTGTCGATCGGGCAGCAGCTATATACTCCACTCTCTTCTCTTCTGCTGTTTTCTCTTTTGCCACACCACCAGGCACACTATCAACAACAGAATCACAAACAGATTCTATTTCTGTTTCTGGCTCAGAATCAGAAGCAGTTTTTGTTTCTGGTATTGGGGGTTGGGAAGTTTTGAGAAGATGCTGAAGAATTTCAGGGTGATCGTGAGACATGACCCGGACATAATTCTGCTGAGTTTCGGCTTTGTAGACCTCAACTGAGGCATTAGCCCGAAGCTTCTCTTTGACCACTACCTCCTCAACTAGGACATCGGTAAGCGCGGAGTTAACAGCAGCATCAAGAGCTAGCTGTTTCAGTCGCTGCTCAAACTCCCAGAGCTCTTGCCGTTCGAGCTGCTCTTTTTTTCGCTGACTGTCGTGCCAGCCCAAATATCCGCAGCCGATCGCACCCAGAGAGCTAGCTTGCCTAACTCCAACCCAGCGATCGAAAGGAAGCGGCATCAATGCCAACCCCAAACAGCAAAATGCTCCGAAAAATGACGCGACCGTTACCCTGTTACTCATTACTCTTCCCCCCTTACCCTTTACCCTTTACCCTTTACCCTTTACCCAATGCCCAATACCCAATGCCCTTTACCCAATGCCCAATGCCCAATACCCAATGCCCGGTGCCTGATACCCAATGCCCGGTGCCCGGTGACTGATACCCAATGCCCGGCTGGGTTAAAGCGAATACAACCGTACCAGCCGGGATGGAAGTATTATTTACTACCTGCACCAATGATCCACATGGCGACAATGACAAAAGCTGCGATCGCCAAACCATGCTGCCAGGTCAGGAGATAATACAAATCCCAGAAGGTTAAAATGCCTCCGAAAGCTAGTGCTGCACCGGCCGTCCGCCACAAACCGGAGTAGGCACGATCGGCTGGTGAAATAGCACACAAACAGACTGAAGCACCGATAATGACCAAAACTCCCAAGAAAAGATGTGAGGGAAAGACCCGAAACACATTCGCGATGCCAATGCCGATCGAGAAATTCACTATCAAAAATTGCCAGTTGTTGACATTCTTGAGGTGTTTGAGTTCCGCTGACGGCTTATAAACGAGTGATTCTGCCTGTGGCTGTTGTTGCACAGCAGGCTTTTGTGGTAGTTGTGGAGAATTAGTTGGCAGAAACATGGTTGGTACATTTATTGAAGGTTTTTCCGTAGAGCAGACAACAATTGGGGCAAATCTGGATATTCTGTATTGCCGAAGTTTCAGCAACTACTAAATATCCGTAAGGGTTGGGTACTTTTATCCCCGGTTCATGGTCATCTGTCGTTACCCAGCCTGTGTTTGTCGTAGCAACAGTGCCATTCTTGTAATCGATCGAACTGACGACTTTGAAAACTTGACCTTTAGGAATAATCAATTTCCACCTCTGAAGAAACTACTAAATCTTGAAAAACCACGATTTATCTGCGAAGCAACACCATTAACTTTGCCTGCCATGTCGCCTGACCAGTTAACCGCCACATTGATTGAATCCTTGGCTCTGCCTGTTGCCGTAGCTTGCGGAACGGAACGTGTTGTGGCTAAACCTGGAGCTGAAATAAATTGAGGTTGAGAGAAATTGGACTGACTAATTTGGACTTGAGAAGAAGAGGAAGGGTTTAGAGATGGGTGACTCAAGCCATGAGTACCGTGTTTCAAGCCGTATGCAGCTTGCTTATAGATATTGGTTTCCTCTTCTTTCCATTTTGCTAATTGAGCAGCAAACTCTGGATTTCCTTGCATCCTTGTAGTGGCTGCATCAACTTCGGCAACTTTCTTAGCGATTGCTGCAATAACTGTGTTGTCCCAGAGAAGATTTTCTTGTACTGTTTCTGCTGCAAATTGTTCCTTATTTTTTGTTAGCCGATAATCTTGCTGCTCAACTGTTGCGCCGTATTTCGCCCGAGCAACCGCAACATCTATCTGAGCTTTCTTAATTTTCTCAGCGCCTTTATAGCCAGCTTCCATCAGCCAGCCTTGGAATTCACGGAAACAGATTTGTGCGTCAATGAGTAACTTGAACTTTTCTTTGATTTCGCTGATGTGGTCAAGAAACCATTTTGCTTGGATTGCCCGATCGCCGAACGCAGCCCAGCCCTGGGGAGTGAGTTGGTTCAAGTTAGCGGTTGTGATATTGAAAACATCAGCTAACATTTGCTCTCCGTCGTCATCAAGCGCGCCACCGACTAGGGTTGTGAGAAGGTATGTCAATACATCTTGTTCTTGGTCAAGTAGTTGTTGCATTTGTTTTTCCTAATCAAATTGTGTTGGATCATTAGGATCTAGATTATCGATCCAGTTTTTTGCATTAGCTAAAGCTGTTTCTGTGTTGTAAGCAACTCCTTGTTTTAGTCGATCGTACACACACCAATTCATTTTCTTGTCAAGCGATTTAAGCTTGATTACCAAACCTAAATATTCATATTCCTCAGAGTCAGAATCACAATCTATAACGCCTCTTGTTTGGAGATTAAGCAAGAGCTTAATAGCTAGGTTGCTGACGGTGCGCTCTGAAAACAGATTCAAGATTTTATCCAACATTATGGCTTACCTCACCAGATTCTTCATCCTCATAGTTCATAAAATCGTTAATCCACTGTTTAGCTGCTAAAAAGGAGGAAGCAGAGTCATAGGTCATGCCTTGATCGAGAAACCGATACATACCGTCGTAGACATACCAATTCCATTGTTCGCTCCAGCGTTCCTCTCCATCAATGTGAAAGCATCTCAAACGAATAATCAATCCACAGTGTTCATATTCATCTGATATTGGTGGATCTATTACCCATTCTGTGATTGCACCTTTAAGTTTTAGGTAGATCAACAACTGTTTGGTGAATGACAGGACGATCGAATCTGGCAACAGACTCAGTATTGGTTTAAGATTCTTACGCATTTCGTTGCCCTTACCGTCCTAGATAAGTTTTGATTTCAACTGTTTCTCCCGGTTCCGGTCTAGGGAGCTGAAGCTCAACTTCTTTCATTGCCCGAATCGCGCAGACTTCCGTGTCGCCGTAAACTGTAAAAACTTTGGTTGGGTGACGGCTGCTGGTAACGTAAACTGTTCGAGAATATTGATTCGCCACTTTTGCTGTTCCGAATAACCAATCAAGCATCTATTTGTTCCTCACGTTGATCACCTTGATTAATGTGATGAGGCACTTTACCCTCAAGAAATTCAACTACCCAAATTTGAGCTAGAGCAACAGCATCATCTCTTGTATCTGCGACTCCAGTTTTTAACACTACTTGCCCAAAACCGTCATAAACTAACCAATCCCAGTAATTGAGTTCTTCTCCCAAAAATGTTGAATATGCAAAGAAAGGCTTGACTTGAATTTGCAATCCTGCATAGAAATAGCAACCTGGCAGTAAATGTTCAGTATCATGATTAAAGTTTTGGTAAACTTTATTGATCAGCTCTGTCGAAAACTGAGCGATCGTCTTCTTAGAAACGAACAAACTCGGAAGTAGTTGCAGCAATTCTCTGAGCATAATTATCTAAAAAGTAGAGAGGAAAAAAGCATCAAAACCAAAACTGTAATAACTAAGTAAACAAAGTTGACAAGCCAACATAGAAGAAATAACGTAACTTGCATCCTTAAAACTCTCCAAGGATTCACTTGAAACCATTCAGTGTAGCCATCTAATCCTTTAGTTCGCAAATAGTGGCTACGCTCAAAGATTCTGTGCATCATTTTTTCTGTCAGTCTCATGTTCATGGTGAAGACGATCGCCCTAATTTGTAAGTTGGCTTCGTATTCTTGTGACAGGAAATATCGGCGTGTTTTTGGTGTTTCACTCAAACCAACTTTGCAAAGATTACCGTCTTGAAAAATGTAATTAAACCCAGGGACATATTCACTTTTTCTCTTAGGTTTCGGTTTTTTAGGTTGCCGTTGGTGTCTAAAAATTAGAGTTGCTTTAGGATTTCGCATTCATTTGTGCCTTCAAAAGAGCGATCGAATGAGATAAAAGTGCGACTTGTTGATTACATAATGCCCTATGTCGTGGTGTCAAACTTCGTATTTCTTGAGTAGCATTACACCGCGTGTCAAAGTCGCTGGATTTCAAATCATCTTCAAGTTTGGTGAAAGTGATTTTATTCTGTGCGATTTCGGCTTCGAGTTCTGGCAGCGACATCTCGTAGCTTGCGGGGCGCGAACTCGCCATCGGTCGTTTGACTCTACGCATCAAAACCACTTGTCGTTCTGCCAGTTTTTCATTACGTTTCGAGAGTTGCAAAAGTTCTTGACTTAATTTCAAAGAAGCTTTTGTATCGCTCACCTTTTTTATTTGAACTTTCAGCTTATTTTTGAGCAATTCGTTCGCATCACGTTCAGCTTGAAGCTCGTCATAAGTCATGCTTGTCAGTCTTTTTACCATGATGATTACTCGACTGTTTGACGGTTGTTGTTGCTGCCAATGCCTACTGAGGGAGCAATTTGATAAACTGTGGTGGTGTTGACTGTTTGACTGCCCTGGACGATCGTCGGAGGCGTTTGTTTCAGAGCTTCTTGATACCCGGTTTGGTAGCAAAATGCACCGAAACCAACCATCAATGCTGGGATAGCTCTACTCATCCAAGGATACCCAGGTTCAGAATTCTTACTTGTTGGTGTTGAATCTGCCGAAAATTGGTCATTCATGGTTAATATTCCTTGCTGTGATTAACAATTTTTGCGATCGTATTGCTTGCACTATCCTTTGAAATCCGTATCAAGCCTTCATCTGCCATATCTTGAACATCAATTTCTACTCGCCATTCTGCGATTAAAGTACAGAAAGCAATTTCTGCTGTGCTGCCTACTCCAAAAAGTTTCAGGAAATCGAGAATGGCTTGTATTTCAGGTGTTATTTCCACTCTTTGTTATCCTGGATTATGGTTCCCAACAATCAGCAGTGAGATAATCGTCGTCAGATGCGAATGTGCATTCATAATCTTGCTGTTCAGTCTCGAAACGGTAACAAACTCCAGGATAGGGACAATGCCTACCTCCGACGCAGTTAGGAGGTATTTCTCGTTCTTTTGGTTTGCAGAGTTGCAGGTTGTCGTCTACTGGTTCCAGAAGTCGAGTTCGTAGCTTGCGGGCGCGTAGCGCATCGCCTAATGGAGACAAATCCAAGTCAATCACTCGGCACAGTTGCAAGCATTTTTTCTCCGCACTGTAGACATAAACTCTCTGGTCTGGATGCCAATCGTAAACTTGGTCAGAAGTAATGGGAATCATTTAGCACACTCCTGTCATGAAAACTGAAGCTGAGCTAATCGGGTACGGGTTAACTGGAGCGGGAAAAATTGATAGCAACCATTTGAACATTGCTCTTTTCTCCTTTGCTGAAATACTTTCTGAAGTAGTTAATGAAGCGGAATGGAGAGCGGAAAAGGAAAGCAAGCTCGCATAGATAACTAAAGCAGCGAATAGTTTTTCTTTCTGAGCGCTACGAGCTTGCTCTTCTAGAACTAGCCGTGAGCTATAAGCTTGGGCGAGTTCCAAACACGAATCAATTAGCCCCAGGCTCCAGTTATCCGTTTGGGTGCCTCGGTTTTTTTTCCTGGTAGGCTTCCGTTCCGTAAATCCAGGGGCGCATTTTCAACCGCCTGAACTACTTGTTTGAAATTCGATCGAGTGTTTGCTGAGCGGGTGTGTAACTCGTCAGCAACATTGCTGCCGAGGGCCACAAAGAAAGCGTCAACTACAGGAACCGCAGCAGCAGCACCCACATCTGTCATTGCCAGGGCTGCTTCAGTTGTTGCCGTTTGAACTGCGACCACTAACTCATTGGTTTCTTCTTGAGCATCCCGGTGCTCGCTGTGGTCGATCGCGTTCTCGTCAATATTGTCGTTTTGGAATTCTGCTGCTGTTCCTGTCCGGGCATTGGCGATCGCCAATATTGCTTCCTGCACCGACAGCCTATCCTCACGGATCAGCTTGTAATATTGGCGAACCTCTAAAGTGTCTGCTTCGGAGACTGTCGTTTGCTGCCACTCCGCCTGCCCAAGGGCTTTGCGGACATTCGTGATCTCTTTGACACTCCCCAATCCGAGTTCCCATTTCAGATCATTGCGCGAAGTATTCATCTGTTTCTAGTCCTTTTTCTTTGAGGTAAGTACGGGTTCTTTCTAGGTTTCGATCGCATTCATTCAGAAAAATCTCTTGTATGCGAACCAGACACCATTTTGTGAAATCTGAAAATTGGCGTGTATAGATCGCCCGCTCTGCTTCTGGGCATTCTTCCAGCAGTGCCAGCCGTCTTTTAAACGAACCCTCGGACATCGCTGGGGCGTTTTTGCGGTTCTTTTTACCTACCTGTCCCAGTAGTTCTTTGAGCTGAGTCCGAGTCCAATAATTGCGCTTCCCATTTGGCTGCTCAAACTGTGCCGGGTACGGTCTACGGCATTTCTTTGCGTATCTCACGAGCTATTTACAGTTACTGGATTTTGGGTACTTTAATTGGATCGCAGCCAGAGCAAAAAAATTATCGATCGTCCCGTGGGCTTCCTTTTTCGGTTCCTGGCTCAGGGCTTTTAGCTTTGGGGGAAGTTTTCGTTGCGTCCCAGTAGCCATATTCCCGCCTGTAATTCCATACCTTCTCTGCTGCTTCTTCAGGCGTTTTGCCGAAAGCTTTCACGGTGCAGTTGCGGTTGAACGAACGTTCAACCACAACTAGATGCTGTGGCTGTAGTAACATAATGCTGTCTCCTAGTGCCGTGTGGCGGCATTGGTGGAAAGTCTGGTGAACGTGTTGACGCACGTTTACCAGGCGTTTTTGCAAATGTAACACTAAATTAGTGTTACGTCAAGAAAAACTTAGAAACTTTCTAAGTTTTCCATTATCCTGATTTGAGTAGTCAAAGGATTTTATGGGATTTTATGGGATTTCATGGCAAAAAGTAGGGATAGTCGCGATCGCATATCGGTGACATTCGATATTGGGCAGTTGCGGGAGCGATTAAAGGCTCAGGCGATCGAACCGAGCCAGTCTTTAGCGTCGATCGTGCGGATGGCTCTGATCGAATGGCTTGAGCAACGCGAAGCTGTCCAAGTTGAAGAATCTGAAAATTCTGAAAATTTGCAAAAAAGGGATTAAATTGATATATCAGTTATTGAAAATGCTAATAATGTATACACAGTAAGTATTACAAGTAAATTAAAACTACTCTGGGGTAGTAGGGGTCGTGGGTTCAAATCCCGCCGCTCCGATCGTGATAAAACCTTCTCATAGAGAAGGTTTTGTTGTTTTAGGGCAGGCGACGCAGCTCTTACCATTCTCAATTAGGAGTGACACAATAGGTCAAACTTAAACATTGAATGCGATAAAAGTGCGATATGCCCAAAGGCTCCGTAAATATAGAAGTTTTCAAGGCTCGGCTCCGGTTAGCGTGGTCGTGGCAGGACACCGGCGTAGAATGCCAGTCCGCCAGTCCGCTACAACCCCTGATACTTCCTATCCCCCGGCGGGAAAAACATTAGAGCAAAGCGAACATTCAGGGAAAAAGTAGGGATTCTCGCGATCGACTAACGATAACTTTCGATGTCGGCGGATTGCGCGATCGAGTTCATAGACAAGCAAGTGAGCCGAATCAGTCTTTAGCATCGATCGTCGGCATGGCTGTACTCGAATGGCTGGCCGTTCGCGAAGCCCTCGAAGAGGATCGGGAATCCAAGTCTGATATCATTTTCGGTTGCATCGGAATAATTTATTTGGATGATAGCAGTGCGAGCGTCCATAGCGAACGATCTGTAGCCGTTCGCTATGGACGACGTGAGCGCGCTCATAATTCCGATGCTACCGGATTTGATATGAGTCAAAAATTTATCAAAAAAGCGATTAAATTGATATATCAGTTATTGAAAATGCTTTAATTGTATGCACAGTAACTATTACAACCAACATGACACTACAATTTCATCTTCTGGGGTCAGCGGTTCGATCCCGCTATTCTCCATAAAAAAGAGTAGGGAAACGGCACTGCCTTGTCCTAATTTGTAGCAAAACAGTAGCACCGCGTGCTGAAATTCGATCGCGCTTTGTAGCAAAACAGTAGCACCGCGTGCTGAAATTCGATCGCGCCGCACAGCCAGAAAACCAATTTTCCCGTAAAATCAAAACAGTCTACCCGCAAAAACAAGGGGCTACCTGTGGCCAAGTCAACTGAACCCAGCAATCCTCAGAGGCCGAGCCAACTCGCGCGATCGCCTCTGTACGACCTATCATTAGAACTCAAAGCTCGGATGGTTCCCTTTTCCGGGTGGGAGATGGCGGTGCAGTACGCAGGCATCAGCAGCGAACATCAAGCAGTACGCCAGCAAGCAGGAATGTTCGACATTTCCCACATGGGAAAATTTGGTTTGAGAGGGAAACAACTAATAGAAAAATTTCAACCCTTAGTACCCTCAGACTTGAGCCGCTTGCAACCCGGTCAATCTCAATATACAGTCTTGCTAAATGCCAAAGGCTGCATCTTAGACGACATTATTTTCTACTGCCAAAAACCAGACGCCACCACTAGCGAAGAACGGGCAGTAATCATCGTCAACGCTGCCACTCGCATTAGAGATAAAGCTTGGATTGCCGCCCACTTAGAATTGAGCGGAATCGGTTTTACAGACATCTCCAAAAACAAAGTTTTGATCGCAATTCAAGGGCCAGAAGCTGTTAATTTCCTCCAGCCTTTGGTGGAAGACAACCTAGAACCAATTAAGGCTTTCTGCAACTTAGAAACCAACCTGTTGGGACAGCCGAGTTTTATCGCCCGAACTGGTTACACCGGCGAAGATGGGTTTGAAATCATGGTGGATGCCGAAGTTGGAAAAGAACTGTGGCAAAAACTGTTAACTGCTGGCGTCCGGCCCTGCGGTTTGGGTGCGAGAGATACTTTGCGTTTAGAAGCAGCAATGGCTCTTTACGGTCAAGATATCGACGACAATATCACGCCTTTAGAGGCTGGATTGGGTTGGGTAGTTCATCTCGATACTAAAGGCGATTTTATTGGGCGGGAGGTTTTGGAACAGCAGAAAGCCAATGGAGTATCGAAGCGGTTGGTAGGGTTAGAAATGCAGGGGCGGCACATTGCGCGCCACGGCTATCCGGTAATATTTGAAGGCGAAACAGTAGGAGAAGTTACTAGCGGTACATTATCGCCTACATTGAATCGGGCGATCGCCCTCGCGGTTGTTCCCTCAAAATTAGCTAAAATCGGTCAGCAGTTAGAAGTCGAAATTCGCGGGAAAAACTATCCGGCTAGTGTGGTGAAAAAACCATTTTATCGATCGCAAAACCGCCCCAGTTAAATTAAGTAGGTAAGCCTTAATTTAGGGGCGTTGCTCATAGCAACGGTTCACAATAAAGTATAAGTGTATGTGTTGTTGTGGAACGGGCTTCTAGCCCGTTGCTCATAATTGTGGTCGAGAAGACTCATCTACTAGCTTAGCAAATTGTCGCAAAGTTGCAGCATAGCGATCGCCCGCCACATCCATCAAATCATTATGACCGGCCCCATCAACCCAAAAAATTAATTTCGGCTGCTTCGCCACCGCAAACAACTGTTCTCCATGCCAAAAATGCACCACCTCATCAGCCTTACCGTGAATCACCAAAACAGGCGATCGAACTTTGCCAATCTTATCAATATTCACAAACTTGTCAAAGGGTAAAAGCGGAATCCGCGTTAACACCCGAAAAGCCGAAACAAAGGAACTTTCAACCACCAAACCGCCGACTTTTTGCCGCGAAGCCAAATCAATTGCCGGCCCACCCCCCACGGAACGCCCGTAAAGAATAATTTGCTTTGCAGATACTCCCAACTTTTGGGTTAAATAATTATAAGCAGCATCAATATCACGATAAGTATTATACTCAGAAGGATTTCCCTGACTCGTGCCATAACCTTGATAATCATAGGCAAACACAGCAAACCCGCTATCTCGAATCTCTCTGAGTACCCACAAAATCCCGCCCAAGTCTTCCGCATTCCCGTGACTGTAAAGTATGGTATATTTAGCTTGCGGGTTAGGAAAATGAACAGCAGAAATTTTCACGCCATTAGCTGAACCAACTTTGATAACTTCCCTGCTATCACTCTGACTAGATGGAGGAGGTTGAAAAATTAGCCGTTCTGAAAAAAAGAAACCGTAAAAACACAGAAATGCGTAAATAAAAATTATAGATAGCATAAGTCGTTTGACAGAAAATTCTCCAAAAAGCAAGCGTTTAATATTTTTTCTGTTCCACTTAGTCATTACTAAAGGCTCATAGTTGAATAAGATTTAACTAATACTTTTTTATTGCGAGAAAAGACATGGCACTAACATACCCCGATGACCTGAAATACCTAGACACCCACGAATACATCCGACTCGAAGGCGAAATTGCCACGATCGGCATCAGTGCTTTTGCAGTTGACCAACTCGGCGATATCGTGTTTCTAGATTTGCCAGAAGTGGGTGCAGGGTTGGCAAAGGGGGAAGCTTTCGGTACAGTCGAGTCAGTCAAAGCAGTTGAAGACTTGAAAGCACCCGTTACCGGTACAGTCGTAGAACGCAATGATGACATTATAGAGTCTCCTGAAAACTTGACGGAAGACCCCTATGGCGCTGGGTGGCTGCTGAAAGTGCGCGTTGACAATCCCAGCGAAGCCGATGACGCTTTATCGGCCGCGGAGTATAGCCAAATGGTGGAAGGGGAGTAGTTATGAGTTTTGGGTTTTGAGTGGGAATTTGGGGCTAGGGCTCGTAGATTCCTCCACAATCCGCCAGGGGTTGAAACCCACGGGGCTTATAGCACAAGTCGTCTAAAGACGACTGAAATACTAACCAGTGGCGCGGGGAGTTGCGATAAGTGCGCCTTAATCTACAGTCGTCTTCAGACGACTTTAGCTATGAGACAGGGGTTTCAACCCCTGTCGGACTGTCGGACTTTGATAGACGCAGAAAATCTTCCTTGTTTTCTTAGCAAAATGTTACAAACAAAGAAGCAAAAATCAATTCAGGAGAATCAGCCTTGGTACTCTACAGCCCTCAACTTGAACCCAACCAACAGCAAAACCTTTCCCCCATCGATGGTTTTGCGGGCCGGCACATTGGCCCGAAACCCAGCGAAATCCAGCAAATGCTCGATGTTTTGGGCATTTCGGGCCTCGATGAGTTGATTGACAAAACGGTTCCTGCGACGATTCGCATTTTTCAACCCTTACAACTTCCCGCAGCGCAAAGCGAGTACAGCGCTTTGGCAGAATTGAAAGAAATTGCTGCAAAAAATCAGGTATTTCGATCGTACATCGGCACTGGATATCACGACTGCATAACTCCCCCGGTCATCCAGCGGAATATCCTAGAAAATCCCGGCTGGTATACAGCTTACACTCCCTACCAAGCGGAAATTGCTCAAGGGCGGTTGGAAGCTTTGCTAAATTTCCAAACCATGATAATTGACCTCACGGGTTTGGAAATTGCCAACGCTTCTTTGCTGGATGAAGGGACAGCGGCGGCGGAAGCGATGGCGGTAAGTTACGGCGCGAGTAAAAATAAGGGAAAAGCGTTTTTTGTTTCTCAAGATTGCCACCCTCAAACTGTGGAAGTCGTGCAAACTCGCGCTAAGCCGCTGGGAATTGAGGTAATTGTCGGCGACCATCAAAGCTTTGAGTTCGATCGTACAATCTTCGGCGCTCTCGTGCAATACCCCGCCACAGACGGCGCAATTTACGACTATACCGATTTTATTCGATCGGCTCACGAAGTCGGCGCATTAGTCACAGTTGCTGCCGACATTTTGAGCCTTTGCTTGCTCAAACCCCCCGGCGAATTCGGCGCGGATATAGCCGTAGGAAGCACTCAGCGCTTCGGAGTTCCGATGGGATTCGGAGGGCCCCACGCAGCCTATTTCGCCACGCGAGAAGAGTTTAAACGGCAAGTTCCGGGGCGAATTGTTGGCGTTTCCAAAGATGCTAACGGCAAGTCAGCGTTGCGTTTGGCCTTGCAAACTCGCGAACAGCACATCCGCCGCGAAAAAGCAACTAGCAATATTTGTACTGCTCAAGTTTTGCTAGCAGTGATGGCGAGTATGTATGCTGTTTATCATGGCCCGTCTGGACTTAGACAAATTGCTGAACAAGTACGCAGCTTAACTGCAATTTTAGCATCTGGTCTTTCCAGTTTTGGATACGCAATTGGCGATCGACCTTTCTTCGATACTCTGCGGGTAGAATTGGGAGATAAACCACTATCGGAAGTTCTACAAGCCGCTCAAAATCGCCACATTAATCTACGGGTGTTTGATGAAACAACCGTGGGAATTACTCTCGATGAAACTGTCACGGCTGAAGATGTCAAAGAGTTGTGGAAAATTTTTGCACGGGAGAAGGATTATATCAGGGGTGACGGCGAGAATTCTCTGAGTGTTCCGCTGAATGCAGACGCCTTCACTTCCTATATGATGTTACCTGATTTTTGCGATCGCACCAGCAGCTATCTCGCCCATCCAGTTTTCAACAGCTACCATTCAGAAACTGAACTTTTGCGCTATTTGCACCGTTTAGAAGCCAAGGATTTATCGCTAAACACATCGATGATTCCCTTGGGTTCTTGCACAATGAAATTGAATGCAACAGCAGAGATGATGCCGGTGACTTGGGCGGAATTTGGCAAGATACATCCTTTTGCACCCCGCGATCAAACTCGCGGCTATCAAATGATGTTCGTGCAACTAGAACAGTGGCTGGCAGAAATCACCGGTTTTGCGGGAATTTCTTTGCAGCCAAATGCCGGTTCTCAGGGCGAATACGCGGGTTTGTTAGTAATTCGCCAATACCACGAACACCGAGGCGAATCTCACCGAAATATCTGTTTGATTCCGCAGTCAGCCCACGGTACAAATCCGGCTAGCGCGGTGATGGCGGGGATGAAAGTAGTTGCTGTCGAGTGCGATTCTCAGGGCAATATTGATGTTGCTGACTTGCAGAAAAAAGCCGACAAACACAAAAATGAACTTGCGGCTTTGATGGTAACATATCCATCAACCCACGGCGTTTTTGAGGAAGAAATTAAAGACATTTGCGAGATTGTTCACAACTGCGGCGGACAAGTTTATATGGACGGCGCAAATATGAATGCTCAAGTTGGTTTGTGCCGTCCCGGTGATTTTGGTGCTGATGTTTGTCACTTGAATCTGCACAAAACTTTCTGTATTCCCCACGGCGGCGGCGGGCCGGGAATGGGGCCGATAGGGGTGATGTCTCATTTAGTGCCTTTCTTGCCTGATGTGTCGGCAGATCCCCCCCAGCCCCCCTTAACAAGGGGGGGGCAAGAGTGGCCTAATCAATCGATAGAACCCCCAACAAATGGAGATAGAGATAGCAATTCTATAGGTGCTATTTCGGCGGCGCCTTGGGGAAGTGCTAGCATTTTGACTATTTCTTGGATGTACATTCGGATGATGGGAGGATCTGGTTTAACTGAGGCGACAAAAGTAGCAATTCTTAATGCTAATTACATGGCGCATCGGTTAAAATCTTATTATCCGGTTTTGTATAAAGGGAAAGCTGGTTTAGTGGCGCACGAGTGTATTCTAGATTTGCGATCGCTCAAAAAGACCGCAGGCATTGAAGTCGAAGATATCGCCAAACGGTTGATGGATTACGGCTATCACGCGCCGACAGTTTCTTGGCCGGTTGCTGGTACGGTGATGGTGGAACCGACGGAAAGCGAATCGAAGCAGGAATTAGACCGTTTTTGCGATGCGATGATTGCGATTCGATCTGAAATTGCGGAGATTGAAAAAGGTAATGTTGACGCGCAAAATAACGTCTTGAAAAATGCGCCGCACACCGCAGAATCTCTGATGGTTGATGAGTGGAATCGTCCTTATACTCGCGCGCAAGCTGCTTATCCGGCACCTTGGACTCGCGAACATAAGTTTTGGCCGGCGGTGGGTAGAATAGACAATGCTTTTGGCGATCGCAATTTTGTCTGTTCTTGTTTGCCAATGGAGGCTTACACTTAAGACTGAAATTTATGCTAAATCTCGTTTGGATCTGAGTTTAGCGCCCCTGGGCATCCCCACATCTCCGTCTAGAGAGATGAACTTTGCATAAAACTAGGTAATTTAGGAGATTTTTTCTCCTAAATACCTGTTTTAGGCTACCATAATGGGTGAAAGTAGTGTAATCCAATGCCTCCTAATGGGTAAAAACCATGTTAATTCAACTTACTATACAAAATTTCTTATCCTTCAGGGATGAAGTCACTTTTAGTATGGTGGGAGTTAATAGCGACCTAGAACATATAGATCACCTTGCTGAAGATGCAGCAGGAAAAGGGCGATCGATATTGCCAATTGGAGCAATCTACGGAGCAAACGCAGCAGGCAAGTCAAATCTGATCGAGGCTATAAGTTTTGCAAAAAATTTAGTTGTACAGGGAACTCGCAGCAGTCAAACTATCCCTGTTTCTCCATTCAAACTGGGTGATTATAGTAAGCAGCCTAGCAAGTTTGAGTTTATTTTTACGCACCAAGGCGATCAATACTCCTACGGGTTTAAATTAAATAGAGAGCAAATTTTTGAAGAATGGCTTCATGGAATCCCTGATGGCAAGAAGCAGGAAGTGATGTACTTTGAGCGAATCACGTCATCAAAAAAAGAAACTACAGTAGAATATGGTGCAAAACTTAAAGGTCGAAGCAAGAAGCGTCAACAGTTTCTCGATTTTATTGCAGAGGGAACGCGCCCTAATCAACTTTTTTTAACAGAATCTCTTGAGCGAAATGTTGTTATTTTACAACCAATTTTTGACTGGTTCAGAAAAGTATTAACTATTATTCCTGCCGAAGCAGATTATACAGGCTTGGAAATTAATATACTCAGTGATGAATCATTCACGGACTTTCTCAGTGAGTTTCTTAAATTTGCAGGAACAGGCATTGATTCCATAGTCACAGAGAAAGTAGAGTTGGATTTTGAGCGACACTTTCCAACTATGCCTAAAGTTTTAAGAGAGAATCTTATTCAGGCCCTGAATCAAGCAGAAAAAAATTCAATTGTAATGATTGAAAACTTAGGAGGTACAAGAGATATGCTGTTTAAGAATGATGAGAGTCAAGTAATTTTGATTCAACTCAGAACTCTTCATCGCAGTGAAGATGGAGGGTTTATTGATTTTTCAATAGCAGAGGAATCAGAAGGAACTCAACGTCTGATTAATCTGATTCCGGCTCTGTTTATTTTAAAGCAAGAAGAAGAAAAAGTATTTTTTCTGGATGAACTTGATAGACGTTTGCATCCTCTGCTTTCTCGGAATTTTGTACAAGTAGCAATCAATTGTAGAGACAAAAACAATCAACTCATTTTTACAACCCATGATACCAATTTGCTAGACTTAGATTTACTCCGACGTGATGAAATTTGGTTTGTTGAAAAGAGCGAACAAGGTGTGTCTAATCTTTACTCTTTAGCCGAATTCAAAATGAAACCCGATCTGAAAATTGAGAAAGGTTATTTGAATGGACGTTTTGGAGCTATTCCCTTCTTTGGAAATCCACAAAGTTTAGGCTGGTTTAATTGTGAAACCGATCTATCCGTGATAACTAAGTAATAGCAATGGCAAAAATTAAGCGAACAAAATTATTAGATCGCGAACACGATCGGAGAGATACAAAACTATTTATAGTTGCTACGGAAGGTAAGGAAACTGAAAAGCAATATTTTGGGATGTTTAAGAGCACCCGACTCAAAGTGGAGATATTAGCAACTCCAGATGGTAAATCTTCACCTGAATATGTTTTAAAGCGTTTAGATATATTCAAAAAACAATACGATATAAATGAGGATGATATGCTTTGGCTGGTTTTTGATGTGGATCGTTGGCGTGACAAAAAATTGAGTGATGTCTGTAGCCAAGCTAGGCAAAGAGGTTATAATTTAGCTATTAGCAATCCTTGTTTTGAAGTATGGTTAACTTTACACTTTGAAGATATTAATACTCAGGAGGAGCAGACTTGCAAGTGCGATGAATTTAAGAAAAGACTACGAAGAATTTTAGGAAGTTACAATGGTAGCAATCTGGATATCTCTGCTTACCAGCCACATACTAAAGATGCAGTAAATCGAGCGAAAAATCTACATCCAAGTTCTCAGCAAGATTGGCCACCAACACTAGGAACCCATGTCTATAGACTGGTTGAGATTCTGCTGAAAAGCTTGGGTAGTGACTGCTGACTTCAACATCTTCTATAATGTGAATAAGAGATTAGGATAATTTAATTAACATTTTTCGATCGCACAAGCAGTTTTCAGGCCCTATCAAAATGAATGCACGATTTGTGTGGCGATCGCCCGACAATAAACCGCGTTGGATTATCCTATTATTGTTAGGTGTTTTGGCGGCTTTGGGGGTGGTAGCAACAGCAGCTTACCTCAAAACGACGATCGCCCAAACAGACAATCCCACCTTATCTGTAGACGTTACAGCCGATCGACATTCCATCAGTCCCGACATCTACGGTATGAATGATTATGCGATCGATCCGGCCCTCGCGCAAGAGTTACGAATTCCGGTAGAACGCTGGGGTGCCAATCACACCAGCCGCTACAACTGGTTAGTCGATTCTTCCAACAGCGGCGATGACTTCTTTTTCGTGGGTGGCGGCGACAATAAAAATCCTGTTCCCGGCGATTCTATAGATAAAATTGTCAAAACCAACCGCCAAAACGGCAGCAAAAGCATCGTTACTATTCCGATGATTGGCTATGTAAATAAATTTAGCACTTGGAACTGCGGCTTTAGAGTATCTAAATATGGGCCGCAAGAAAAAACTAATCCTTACATTTTTCCAGAAGGCGATAAGTGCGGCAATGGGAAGCGTCCCGATGGCACTTTAATCGCTGATAATAATCGCCTTGATGTCAGTATTACTAGCAATCCAGAATTTCAAAAAGCTTGGGTTCAACACTTAGTTAAAACCCACGGTACTGCTGTTAACGGCGGCGTGCAAATTTACCAAATGGACAACGAACCAAGCGGCTGGGGAAATACTCACCGCGATGTTCATCCAGAAGCGACGAGTTACGATGAATTGCGCGATCGCACTTACCAATATGCGTCAATGGTAAAAGCTACAGATCCCACTGCTAAGGTACTCGGCCCGTCGGATTTTGGCTGGCCTGTATATGTGGATTCTCTCGTAAAAGGCGATCGCGAAAAACACGGCGGTGTCGGGTTTGCGCGGTGGTACTTGCAACAAATGCGCGCTTACGAACAGCAAAAAGGTGTTCGCATTCTCGACTATTTCGACGAACACTACTAAGTAGCTCAACAAAATTAATTACACAAATCAACTAATATGATATACTGTAAATATCAAGTTGTATTCAAAGAAATTTTATATGTTTTTACTTCGAGATATCAATCCACTTTCGTTGAAATTGCTAAACCGAATTTATCGCGAAAGCAGACATCATCAAGTGCGTCAAAGAGCACAATTTTTAATTTTGGT
>NZ_JAUBPE010000076.1:0-38254 GCF_036700565.1 Microcoleus pseudofavosus SVA1_A4 | reverse complement strand
CGCATAAAGTTGGTCAATAGCCTTCATAGCCTTGATTTCGCCTCTCGACAATTAATCCACCCTGCCTAGCCCCCCTTGCAAAGGGGGGGAACAAGAATACTGTTGCATTCTTTTTTAAAATTGGTATAACATTGAATCAACTTTAATCAAAACGGGAAAGTTTAGTATTCCTGGGAAAAAAGCATTGTTCAAAGGTTTTGGGCATCAGCAAAGTTGTGGTAATGGATGTCACAGAAACAGCTATAGCAGTTGACAGTTGACAGTTGACAGTTGACAGTTGACAGTTGACAGTTATGGTATCCGAATCCAACCGTTTATGAAGCACGGATTTTAGACTCTATCGCTCAGCTTATTTATGTCAATACCGATGTCGCGGTTGCTATATCGAACGCAAAAAAAAACACAGAAAAAATACTATCCACTCAATAAAAAACACTACAGCCTAAAAATGCAAGTGGTGATTAATCAAGAAAGTAAACAGATTATTTGCCTAAATTTTGGATTCTTGCCACGATTTCAGCTTGTTTAAAAAAAGCAATGTTCATTTCCCTCCCTCAACCGATAGTTTACAAGATAGTGGCTATCAAGGGATAAAAGACGATCGCTTTAATAGCTCGACTCCTAAAAATCAACCTAAAAATGGGAATCTTGCTCTTTGAGAAAAAGACTACAATCGAGCTTTATCCCAGGATCGAATAGTGATTGAAAATATTAATAGGAGTCTAAAAGTTTTCTGGCATTTTGTCAAATCGTTATCGAAATCGTCGCCGCCGTTATGGTCTCCGTTGTAATTTATTGTCAGCACTTTACAATTATGAGTTAGCTCTCAGGTCGAAAATTCAAAACCTTTAATTCTCACAGAGATTTTTTTGGCAAGAGGTCTACTGTTAACTGTTAATGGCTAACAGTTAATTTTTAATCTTGTTCACGTAGCCCCACAAACTGTAATCGCGACTCAGCCAACCCCGGAAAAATGCCATCTGACTCGGATCTTCTTGCACCCGTTTGTAGCGGTAAATAATCCGTTCGTTAATCATTTGCAGCGCCGTATTCTTGTTGTTAGCGACTTTCAGCGCTTCCTTGGTGCGCGCGTCAAAAACGCCGCTTTGCGGCAATCCCAAGGCTTGCTGGAGAAATGTAATAGAATTGTTAATACCGAAATTAACGGCGGTGTCAAACATGACGATCGCCAAAGCCGGCTGCATCGTCCCCGAAAGGCTCGAATCCCAGTAATATTTATAGATTTCTAGGAGCTCTGCTTCCGACATCTGCGTCACGTCGAGGGGCGGCAGCCCGCGACTGTAGCGGTAGGCGTTGTATTCCGTTTGCAAGACGCCCCGATAAGTTCTGCCGCCCTTATCTGCGGGGTGATTGCTGAATCCGCCCTCAAAATATAGCGTGAAATAAAGAGCTGTTTGAAATACTCGCTGCCGAAAGCTGGCTGTCTGCTGCTGTGCGAGAGTCTTTTGGGCAAAGGGCAAGGGGATTGCCAAGGTTAACAAGAGTATCCCCAGCAGGAGGTTTGGTTTCCACTTGATGTTATGTTGGCGCTGTGTCGCTTGCTTGTCGCTCATAAATTCTCTGTGACGATCGCCCGTAGTTCCGCTAAAACTGCTACTGTGCAAAATAATATAGATTCAACCTTTAACTTGATAGCACAGATAGGCCGCCAA
Source organism: Microcoleus pseudofavosus SVA1_A4 (assembly GCF_036700565.1). Taxonomy (NCBI): domain Bacteria; kingdom Bacillati; phylum Cyanobacteriota; class Cyanophyceae; order Oscillatoriales; family Microcoleaceae; genus Microcoleus; species Microcoleus pseudofavosus. The sequence goes on along the minus strand of NZ_JAUBPE010000076.1, from coordinate 36,581 downwards.
ATGAATTCCGATTTTCGCAACCAATCCGAAACACCCCAATTTGAAGATGCTGCATCGCTGACAGTCGTTGCAGAAACCTATTACTCCCAAGGCAATTTAGCAGCAGCCGACGCTGCTTGCCGCCGAGCTCTGGAATTGCAACCGGATTGGGCGGCGGCTTACGTGACAATGGGCAATGTGCAGCAAGCAAGCGGCCAAATTGAGGAAGCGATGCGGTTTTATTCCGAGGCGATCGCCCTGAATCCCGACTTTGCTGAGGCCTATGCTAATTTGGGCAGTATGCTCTACAAACAAGGGCATTTGGTGGAGGCGATTGTCAATTACGAAAAGGCGATCGAACTCAAACCAAATTTGGCTGCTGCTTACTGGAATTTGGCAGGGGCACTGAAGCAGCAGGGGCAGCCGGATGCAGCGGTAGCATACGAGCAAAAAGCTCTCGAACTCAATCCCCATCTGGCTCAGGTAGATTTTCACTTAAATTTAGGAGATAAATTAGCGCGGCAAGGGAAGTTAGATGAGGCGGTGGCTGCATGGCAGCGGGCGATCGCATTCAAACCCGATTTAGCCGAAGCATACTGTCAAATTGGCATAGTTTTGCGCCACCAAGGCAAATTTAAAGACGCAATACCCAACCTTCAAAAAGCCCTAGAAATTAAACCCGATTTTATTTCTGCCCACCAACATTTGTGCGGCATCCTCAGAGATACTAGCAATTTAGCTGCCGCGCGGCAAGCCGTGCACCAATACAGCCAAATGTGTGCCGAAACCGATCCAATTATGACCGCGATTTACTTCATCAGCACCTATCAAGTGTCGGGATTGAATCAAATTGCGGGCGATCGATTTTTAGAGCTAGAGTCCTACTTGCAGCAAAACTTAGAAACCGCTAGTTCGGTAGAAATTAAATCGCTTTATGCAAACTTCTTATTCAGCACGCCTTATTTGCGAGATGACTTGGCGGCCAACTCAAAACTTTACAGATTAATTTCCCAAAAGTATATCGACCAATGTATCAAACCTAATTTTTCTCAACCCGCAAATTACAGTTTCAAACCAAAAGCCCCATCCAGCAAGTTAAAAATCGGCTTTTTGTCCAATCACTTCAGCCGCCATTCTGTAGGTTGGTGCAGCGCTGACATCATTCGCGAATTGTCCGCCATCACACCCAATTTGTATTTCTACGCTTCCGAAAGAATTGTTTCTGACGATCGCACTCAGCAATTTGAAAGTTTGGGCAAACTGACTTTTCCGAAAACGTACCCGAACGGACTTGCCAATCCCGCAGAAATTATCGACCAAATTCAGCAAGATGAATTGGACGTTTTAGTCGATTTAGATTCTCTCAGCGTACCAGTTCACGCTGACATTCTCTACCAAAAACCCGCACCAGTTTGTGTTTCTTGGCTCGGATTTGATGCCCCTTACATATCGCCGGAAAATTACTTTCTTACAGACTGGCACTCGCACCCAGCAGACCGAGAAAAATATTATGACGAGCAGCTAATTAGGATGCCGGATTCCTTTGTAGCGGTGTCAGGTTTTCAGAGGTATGCTGTCGATCCGGTGGCATTGAGAAAGTCGAATCGGATCGGTTTGGATCAGATAGTTTACCTGTGCGTCGCTCCCGGCAGAAAATTTAATCGCGAGTTGGTAAAAGCACAAGTGGCGATTCTCAAACAAGTGCCTAACAGTATCTTAATTCACAAAGCTTTAGGCGATGCAGCCGTGTTTGAGGGCGCGTATCACCAAGCTTGCGAAGCTGAGGGAGTCGGCCGGCACCGAATTAAGTTTTTGCCGAGGTTTGCTACTGAGGAAGAGCACAGAATTGTCTATTTGCTGGCAGATGTTTTGTTAGATTCTTATCCTTACAACGGAGGTACTCACACTTTAGAGGCTTTGTGGTTTAATTTGCCGGTGGTGACTCGAACAGGAGAGCAATTTTTGTCGAGAATGGGTTATTCGTTTTTGCAGGCTTTGGGAATTGAAACTGGTGTGGCTTTGTCTTGGTCGGAATATGTGGATTTGGGTGTAAAATTGGGTAAAGATGGTGAATTGAGAAACGCAATTAAAGCACAGTTGGTGAAATCTAAAGATGCAGCCAATTTGTCGCCGCTGTGGAATCCGAAAAAGTTTGCTGGTGATATGTATGCGGTGTTTGAAAAACTTTGTAAAATCAATTTTGAAAAGTAGGGACACGGCAGTGCCGTTTCCTAGTCCCCGCGCCGGACACGGCATTGCCGTGTCCCTACAATTAATCGGGCGATGGTTACATTTTTCATCAAGGAAGATGGATTATTTTGGGGCGCAAGAAACGGCATTGCCGTGTCCTCGGTTGCCTATAGTTCCGATGCTCTTGTCAACGATATCATATCAAATCCGGTAGCATCGGAATTATGTAGTGCGAGCGTCTCGCTCGCGATCTAGGCCGCGAGCGAGACGCTCGCACGCTATATTATCCAAATATATTATTCCGATGCTCTTGTCAACGATATCATTCCTCATCTAAAATCTAAAATCTAAAATGGTATGACTTCAACACTGCCAACTATTAAGTTTTTGAAACAACCGACTTCGGAAGCTTGGGTGGAACAGGCGATCGCCAATTTGGATACAATCTTGTTAGACCATTCTCACTGCGAGCGGAAAGCGGCGGGAGTAGCGTTAAATTTAATGTTTCGCTACCCAGCACGGGAAAAATTGGTGAGGATGCTAACCGCAATTGCCCGCGAAGAATTAGAGCATTTCGAGCAAGTAAACCAGCGGTTAGAACAGCGCAGCATCGCTTTGGGCCCTTTGGCCGCACCTCCCTACGGTGCCGGTTTGTCGGGCCAAATTCGCAAGCAGGAACCGGAGAGACTTTTGGATTCTTTGCTGGTTTCTGGTTTGATAGAAGCGCGGAGTCACGAACGTTTGGGGCTGCTGGGCGATCGCTGTCCCGACGCCCAATTAGCTAAGTTTTACCGCAGTTTGATGGCTTCGGAAGCGCGCCATTACGGGGTATATTGGATTTTGGCAACAACTTATTTCGATCGCGCTCTTGTGATTGAGAGGCTGGAGGAATTATCATTGGTAGAGAGCGAGTTGCTGGCAACTCTTTATCCTGAACCGAGAATTCACAGTTAAAAGCTAGGTGCATTTAAAGACTGTAAAACACAAAAAATCAGTAATTTTACAGTTGCTAAAGTCAAAAAATAAATATACGTTGCAACAACCAATGAAAACCCAACATCGGGATTTTTTAATTCGTTCCTGGGAAACGCGCGATCGGGCTGATGCCTTTCATTTAATTCGGGATGTTTTAGTAGAATACGGTTTAATATGTGAGCCTTTCGGTGCCGATCGAGATGTCTATGATGTAGAATTATATTATCAGAAAAAGGGTGGAGAATTTTGGGTAGTTGAACGGCAAGGAGAAATAGTGGGTACAGCCGCTTACTATCCGATTGAGCGCGGGAATAATGCCGTGGAAATTCGCAAAATGTATATTTTGCCAGCAGCAAGGAGACAAGGTTTGGGGAAATTTTTACTGCAAGAATTGGAAAGTAAAATTATCGCTCGCGGCTTTGATGAAATCTGGATAGAAACTGCTAGCATTCTCAAAGAAGCTGTTAAAATGTACGAAAATAGCGGATATCTACCGACAACTGGTGTGGAGACGCAAAGGTGCGATCGGGTTTACGTAAAATCTCTCGGTATAAAAAAGCTGTAATCAATAAAAATTACACGCTAAGTTTAATTTCTTTTTTGCCGCAGCGGAATCTCGATCGCAAATTCCGAACCTTCTCCCAATACAGAATTGCAGGAAAGCTGGCCGCCGTGTTTTTCTACTACAATAGAGTGCGAAATTGCCAATCCTAAGCCAGTTCCTTTGCCAATGGGTTTAGTAGTAAAAAACGGGTCAAACAAGCGTTTTTTCACGTCTTCGCTCATCCCTGGGCCGCTGTCAGCTACCCGCATCGCAACGCAGTTATTGTCGGTTACTTCGGTGCGAATCCTAATTGCGAGATTTTTGGTCGTCGTATCGGATGTATTCATCTTCATTTCCAAGGCGTCGATCGCATTGCTCAACAAATTCATAAATACTTGATTTAACTGACCGGGATAACATTCAACTAAAGGCAAGTTCCCGTATTCTTTAATCACATTAATTGTCGGGTAATCGGGTTTATTTTTCAGGCGGTTTTGCAAAAGCAGCAGCGTGCTTTCAATGCCTTCGTGAATGTCCACTTGTTTCATTTCGGCTTCGTCAAGTCTTGAGAAAGTCCGCAGGCTCAAAACTATATCGCGGATGCGATCGGCTCCGACTTTCATAGATGCTAAAATTTTGGGTAAATCTTCAACAAGATAATCAATTTCAAAGTCTTCTCTTGCATCTACAATTCTGGCGCTAGGCTGCGGGTATTCCTTATGGTAAAGTTGCAGCATTTTTAGCAGTTTTTGAGTGTATTCGCTGGTGTAGCTGATATTGCCGTAGATAAAATTAACTGGGTTGTTAATTTCATGGGCGACACCTGCTACTAACTGTCCCAAACTAGACATTTTTTCACTTTGAATTAATTTAGTTTGGGTGCGTTGGAGTTCGTGCAAAGTTTGTTCTAGCTGTTGAGTTTGAGCTTGAGCTAATCGGGCCGCTGTGCGGGTTTGGGCGTACAGTTCGGCGTGGTTGATCGCGATCGCAATTTGAGCGATCACCGCTTGCATCAGTTCGACTTCGGAGTCGCTCCAATTTCGCACGGACATAGCCTGATAGCAGGTAATCCCTCCAATATCGCCGGAAGCTGTATGAATTGGCAGCGACAGCACTGAGTTAAAATTTGAAGCCTGGAAAAGTTCGCGCAATTCTACATATTCAAAAGTGCTGACATCATCAATTCGCAGAATTTGTCGCCGCAAAATCTGTCGCACTGCGAGACTAGATTTGTCGTCTACAGGATAAGTGCCAAGCATACTCGGCAAATCTGCATTCTTCGCTTCGCAAGTCACGTCCCAAACCGGAGGATTGCTGTTGGGGCGATACCAAATGAAGAGGCACCAATCTAGGTGCATCAAATTGCGAATTTCTTGAACGGCGGTTTCTAAAATTGTGTCTAAATCTAAAGAATTGCGGATTTGGTTGGCAATTTGATTGAGCAGTTGTTCTCGCTGAGCTTGCTGCCTGAGCGCTTGTTCCGATCGCACTAATGTTTCTTCTGCAAGTTTGCGATCGGTTAAATCTTGGATCGCTGCTTGGATAATTTTTTCATTTCCAACTTCGATGATTGTCAGCACGACTTCTGCTGGAAAATCAGTACCGTCTAAGCGCTGGTGAACCCAATCAAAACGGTGGTTTCCCCGCTCAAAGGCGAGATCCATCATTTCGTTAATAAAGCTCAAAGAATCTCTGCCGTTGGGTTGGAAAGGAGGCGAAAGTTTGCCGGGGTTTTGGCCGTACAACTGTTGCGGGGCGGTGCAGCCAAATAGTTTGAGGGTGGCTGTGTTGGCATCGGTGATGCCATTTTCACATAACATAAAAACGGGCAAACTGGTTAATTCGTAGAGCGATCGAAATTTGGCTTCCGACTGCTGCAATGCGGCTTCTGTTTGCTTGCGATCGGTAATGTCGGCAACCATTGCCAAAGCGCCGGCATAGCATCCCTGTTTGTCTGCCAAAGATTTAGTAGAAACTATCGCCCACAAGTCGCTGCCGTCTCGGCGACGGAACTTAAAATCGTGCTGTTCGCTAATTCCTTGACGGCGGCGGTCGAGACTGATTTGTGCGATCGCCATGCCTTCTGCATCCATGAAAGCAAATAGCGGCTGCCCGATCGTTTCCTCTGGGGTGCAGCCGAGCATATCGGCCATTTTTTGGTTGACAAAAGTAGTTTTACCCTCCGCATCTATCATCCAAATTCCTTCGTCTGCTGTCTCGACAATGCACCTGTATTTTTCCTCGCTTTCCTTGAGGGCTTCTTCTGCTAATTGGCGAGCGGTAATGTTTTGAGTCATTAGCAATCCGCCGGTGATTTCTTGCCGTTCGTTTCTGACTGGCAAAGTATAAGCGAGGTAGATGCGATCGCGATAAGTAAATTCTGTAACAACTGTTTCTCCTGCGAGTGCTGCTCGATAATTTGGCTCGACTGCACCGCAAAAATCAGGCTCGAATACTTCCCAGATTGTCTTGCCTTCCATCAATTCTTTGGAAAGCCCCACTGCTGCTAATTCCGTACCTTCTACCAGGGTGAAGCGCATTTCTCGATCGAATAACATCACCGCGCCGTTAGGAAAGTTGCTTGCCATAGTGCGGTAAAGCTGTTCGCTTTTTTGCAGTGCTGCTTCTGCAAGTTTTCGATCGGTAATGTCAACTACGACTGAACCGATGCCTAGGGCCTCGCCGTCAAAGTCGAGCAGGGGAAAATGAGAGAACGTAAGGTGTCGCCACTCCCCGGGATTTCCAGGGTGTTCGCCGCTGAGTTCGATATTGAGCACGGGTTCTTTTGTACTCAAAATTTGCTGGTACAAAGACTCTAAAATTGAAGCAACTTCGGGCGGCAGGATTTCCCGCACAGTCTTGCCGATGTGTTCGGCCGCGAGTCGGCCGTTCATTTCTGCGATCGCGTGATTGATTTGCACGTACCTGAGCCGATCGTCCAAAATGCAAAGTCCCGCCGGCGCCTCGGAAAAAAAAGCATCAAAGCGTGCTTGTCGCAGAGCTAGTTCTTTTTCGAGAGCTTTGCGATCGCTGATGTCCCTGATGCAGCCAACACTCCCAAAGACTTCGCCGCAAACGTCTTTCACAAGACAAACTGACAAGTGCGAGTAAAAGTCTTCCCCGGACTTGCGGCGCATTGCGATTTCTAGTTCGCACTCGCCTTTTTCTAAGAGCGGTTTTTCAACTAATTCTAATATTAATTCGCGCTCTCTCGGCGGGTAAAGCTGACTAATATGTTGACCGATAACTTCACTTTTGTCATAGCCGTACAGCCTTTGAGCGCCTTTATTCCAACTGCTAATCGAGCCGTTCGTATCTGTGCAAATTACGGCTTCGCGAATTTGGTCTAGAATCTGATTTTGCAGTTGCAGTTTCGAGTTTGCTTCTTCCAGTTCGGCGATTTTTTCTTGGAGTAGTTCCTGAGTTTTTGCCAGTTCATCCGTCTGATTTGCCAGCAATTTTTCTAGATGGGAATTGCAGTGCGGCGGCGCTGATTCCAGCGGCTCGCTGTTTTCATTCGGAGCATTAAATTTTTCGACCGCACTCAGCCAAATCGCGCACTCTCCCTCTGTTTCAATTGCCCGATCGCAAACTCGCACGGGTACGAGATGACCGTTTTTATGTTTGTATGCTGCTTCGCACGGGCCCGTGCAGCTATTTTTTGCTTGAATTTCTAGATATTTTTCTCTGCCAGCGCATTCTGTTTGCAGAATTTCCCAGTAGTTGATGTTGAGAGTTTCTGCAACTGTGCGGCCGATAATACTTGCAAAAGCTGGATTTATGTCTAGAAAAGTCCCGTCCGTCCGGCACAATGCCAGCCCGATCGGGCTGAGTTCTAACAATTGGCGGTTGCAGCGATCGGGCTTGGCTTTTCCTAACTGGCTTTGCATCTGACATAGCTGGGCTTGTGATATCTAATTATATCTTTTATATTGTTTATTGCTGTAATTTTTCTCACTCCGTAAGGAAGAAGGAATAACTTCCTTCTTCCTTATTGTTTCAATTAATCGCGGGCGATACCTTCGGATCGGGCGGCCAACTGCACTGCACCCGCGACAGCAATGGCAACTCTTTCGTCAAAAACAGACGGTATAATGTGCTCTTTGTCAAGCTGGGAAGGGCTGACTAAAGAGGCGATCGCGTAAGCTGCTTCCAAATACATACTGGTCGTAATCGTGGCAGCTTTGCAGTCCAAAGCACCTCGAAATATCCCCGGAAATGCCAAAACATTGTTAATTTGATTCGGATAGTCGCTGCGTCCAGTTGCTATAATCGCCGCATCTTCCATAATTAATTCTGGCTGAATTTCGGGAATGGGATTTGCCATTGCAAAAACAATGGGATTCTCGGCCATCGAACGCACCATCGATCGGGTGACTACCCCGGGGGCGCTGACTCCTAAAAATACATCGGCACCGGCGATCGCATCTTCCAAAGTACCGCTTGAAGGTACAGCAAATTCTAGTTTTTCTGGGTTCATATCCGTGCGGTCTTTGGAGAGGACGCCTTTGGAGTCGCACATGATGATGTTTTCGGCACCTGCTTTGCGCAGCAAGCGGGCGATCGCGACTCCGGCCGCACCGGCTCCGTTAATCACGATACACACTTCTGCGATTGTTTTTTTGACGATTTTCAAGGCATTAATTAATGCTGCCAAACTAACAATCGCCGTGCCGTGCTGGTCGTCGTGAAAAATCGGAATATCTAAGGTTTCCCGCAATCTTGCTTCGATTTCAAAGCAGCGGGGAGAAGAAATATCTTCGAGGTTGATGCCACCAAAAACCGGGGCGATATTCTGCACGGTGCGAATAATTTCCTCGGTATCTTGGGTGTTCAAACAGATAGGAAAGGCGTCAATACCGGCAAATTCTTTAAATAGCATGGCTTTGCCTTCCATGACTGGCAGTGCGGCGGCAGGGCCGAGGTTTCCCAGTCCCAAAACTGCGCTGCCGTCGGTAACAATGGCAACAGTGTTTTGTTTGATTGTGAGGTTGTAAACTTGTTGGGGGTCATTGGCGATCGCAGTGCAGATGCGGGCGACTCCAGGGGTGTATGCCATTGCCAAATCCGACTGGCGTTTGAGGGAAATTTTGCTAACTACGCTGATTTTTCCGCCGCGGTGCAAGTTGAAAGTGCGATCGTAGACATCGATCACTTTGATATCCGGCAGCGCTTTCACTGCTTGCACTATTTCTTCGTTGTGCTCGATGCTGTAAGCATCGACGGTGATATCGCGAACGGTAGTGGCGCGGGTTTGCTCGATCAAGTCAATTTGGCCGAAGTTGCCTCCGACAGATGCGATCGCGCTGGTGACCCTTGCCAGCATTCCCGGCTGGTTTGGCAGGGCAACGCGAATCGTTAAACTAAAGCTGGGGTTCGGTGTCAGTTGTACCATGATTGCTTGATTTCAGATTTGAGAATTTCAATCTTAGATTTTATCGCCAATGTTAGGCATAAAATTTAATAATTCAAATTTTCAACTGAAATTTTTAACAAATTCTATGAGCCTGCGATCCGATCGCTCTGCTATACAAGCGTGTCCCTGGGAAACTCATCTTTTTTTGAGTAGAGCTTTGCTGTCTCTCTTGCTGGGTAATCCGGCACAAACAACGTATTTCTTGTCATTCCCAAAGAAAGCCAAATAATCGCACTGCTCTATTTTTAAAAGTATTTCTGCTCATTGTGAACTTTACCTACCAAATTGCCGAACTCTATTTTCTCAAATATTTATTCTCATTGCGAGTGTGAGCGGATATTTCGCCGAACTCTATTTTTCAAAATATTTCTGCTTATCGTGAACCCTGCGGATATTTCGCAGAACTCTATTTTTCCACGATACTGTCTAAATTCTGCTGCTTTATTTGGAAGCGAGACGCCCAGGAGAGGTGGTGCGGCTTTTTAGCGGCCTTTCTTGGGGGGACAAAAGTAGATGCACGGCTGTTTGAGCCGGCCGGTAAAAATTAGATCCACTGACAAGTGGGCATTTATGTAAAATTTGCCTGGTTTAACACTTGCCAACGATTGCGAGTGCAACCTTGCAAACGATCGAATTACCTGCACGTTTTGCCGGAGAATTCCAGCGACTGTTACTAATAGGTAATTTACAAGAGTGCTAGCACAGGCACAGGTTCAGCCCAGCCGTGCACAGTTGCTGGTTGCTAACTGTCAATTTTACCGATCGGTCGCAGCATCAGCGCATATAATAGTAAAGAATTTGCAAGCGAGACAATCCGGGGGAACTTTTTCTAAGTTTTGCAGATCGACCGGTTGCTCTGCCTCGCTGCCGGGGGGAAGTATGCACAGGGCAACTTGTCCGACTCCTGCCATGAGTTCGGCAACTCGCTCTAAAATACTGTCCATTTTTTCAATGAGTTGCTCTGCTGCATCTAGACTCGGCGCGATGATGAAAAAGGTTTTGACTCCATCGGGACAAGGGGCGAAGCCGAGGGTACACTCTCGTAATAGCGCTTGGCTGGAGAGACTGAAACCGTCGTAGAAGCGAGCGATTACTGCTTGATAAAAGGCGACTGTCAAAGAACGATCGCCAAAAACAGGTTGGGATAACATAACTACTTCCTTTCGTAGGATTTTTGGGAGCATGGAAAAAATTTTAACATACCTTAATTTAAGCTATTTAACTAAATTGTCCAGCGATCTGCATCATCGATCAATGTGATAATTTTGGGTTTGTCAAGCGATCGCCATTGTGATACAATGTAGCCTCAGTTACCTGAGCCAGTGATTTCGATCACATTAACAGCAAAAGCTAAGTACAAATACATAAGTTAGTTGAAAAGACTAAGTATCAAATCAAAATATTAAAGATGAACTCGATCGTCCAACAGTTAAAAACAAGATTTGAAAAAGCATTCACCGCTGCATTCGGGGAAAGTTATGCAGGTACAGATCCGATGCTAGCCGCCGCCAGCAATCCCAACTTTGGGGACTTTCAGTGCAACGCGGCGATGAGTTTGGGGAAAAAGTTAGGAAAGCCCCCACGGGCGATCGCCTCGACAATTATCGAAAACCTAGATATTGCCGACATCTGCGAAACCCCAGAAATCGCCGGGCCGGGTTTTATCAATTTGAAGCTGAAACCCGCTTATTTGGAAGCGCAAATTAGCGCGTTAGCGAAGCCCTCGAAGAGGATCGCCGGCGACTCGCGTTTGGGGATTGAACGGGCGAAAACGCCTGAGACAATCGCGATCGACTTTTCGAGTCCGAATATAGCCAAAGAAATGCACGTCGGGCATTTGCGATCGACAATCATCGGAGATGCGATCGCCCGCACCCTCGAATTTCAAGGCCACGACGTACTCAGAATCAACCACATCGGCGACTGGGGCACGCAATTCGGGATGCTGATCGCATACTTGCGCGAAGTTCACCCCGAAGCCCTCACAACCGCTGACGCCCTAGATTTAGGCGATTTAGTCGCATTTTACCGCCAAGCAAAACAGCGTTTTGACACAGACGAAACCTTCAAAGAAACCGCCCGCCAAGAAGTAGTAAAACTGCAAGCAGGCGCCGAAGACACCCGTCGCGCCTGGAAATTGCTGTGCGATCAATCGCGCCGCGAATTCCAAGTAATATACGACTTGCTCGATATCAAATTAACCGAACGCGGCGAATCGTTTTACAATCCATTATTGCCCGCAGTAGTCGAAGATTTAACCAATCTAGGTTTGCTAGTAGAAAGTGACGGCGCGAAATGCGTTTTTGTAGACGGTTTCACCAACAAAGAAGGCGAACCCCTGCCGCTAATCGTCCAAAAAACCGACGGCGGCTACAACTACGCCACCACAGACTTAGCAGCCGTGCGCTACCGCATCCAAAAAGACAATGCAAAGCGCTTAATTTACGTCACAGATTCGGGACAAGCCAACCATTTTGCCCAAGTATTTGCAGTAGCAAGAAAAGCCGGTTGGATTCCCGAAGATGTCGAAATTGTCCACATTCCCTTCGGTTTGGTATTGGGAGAAGACGGCAAAAAACTCAAAACTCGTTCTGGGGAAACAGTGCGGTTGCAGGATTTGTTAGATGAGGCGATCGTCCGCACGCGCCAAGATTTAGAAGAGAGATTAAAAGCCGAGGAAAGACAGGAAACTGAGGAATTTATTGCTAACGTATCTCGAACAGTTGGTTTGAGTGCCGTTAAGTATGCCGATTTAAGTCAAAACCGCGCCAGCAACTATATTTTTAGTTACGACAAAATGCTAGCATTGCAAGGAAATACCGCTCCTTATATGCTGTATGCTTACGTGCGCGTGCAGGGAATTCGCCGCAAAGGTGAGATTAATTTTGATAACTTAGATGCTGGTGCGAAAGTAATTTTGCAATCAGATGCCGAGTTGGTATTGGCAAAGCATTTATTGCAGTTGAATGAAGTTGTGAATGCTGTAGGCGGCGATTTGTTGCCGAATCGAATTTGTCAGTATTTGTTTGAATTGAGTCAAAAGTTCAATCAATTTTTTGAGCAGTGTCCGGTGTTGAAAGCTGAGGAACCGTTGCGGACTTCGCGGTTAATTTTGTGCGACTTGACAGCGAGGACTCTGAAGTTGGGGTTAGGATTGTTAGGGATTAAGGTATTAGAAAGGATGTGATATCAGGTTTGTAGTAAGGACTGTAGGATTTACGCAATTGTCACAATTAGTAAGGTGCGTCAGAGCTCGAAACCCTAAATAATTGTTAGAGAAACTCACCTGACGCACCCTACAGCTCAATCTAATTTTAGATTGCCGATTTTAGATTCAAGATACTAATAAAATCTAAAATCTAAAATCTAAAATCTAAAATTACCATTACCGATTACAAAATTGCGAAGTTTGCGATCGATATACCTCGTACATCAGCAAACTTCCCGCTACTCCGAGATTCAAAGAATCGGCCGCACCTAGCATCGGAATCCGAACTAAATGCTGGCAGAAATCCCGCTGTTGCTGAGTCAAGCCTTGACGCTCTTCGCCGAGGAACAGCACAGTCGATCGGGGATAATTGAAGGAGTGAAAATCAGCAGCGCCGTCAGGCGAGGCACCGACGCCCTGACAGCCGTGGTGACGCATCCAGCGACTCAGCGCCCGGAAGTCCGTGCGGACGAACTTTTGGGCGAACAGCCCGCCCATCGAGGCCCGCACGGCGTCTGCATCAAACGGATCTGCACGCCCTCCGACGAAAATGAACCCAGCGCCGCCGACAGCTTCCGACGTGCGGATCAAAGTCCCCAAATTCCCAGGCGATCGCACGTTTTCCAACACTACCCAGCACAAGTCAGCTTGGGGGGATATCTCGTCCAATTTAAACCATTGCTGGCGGACGATCGCGCCCACACCAGAAGCGCGTTCGGTTTTGCAAACGCGCCGGAATTGTTCAGGTGTGACAGAAATAGTGGGAATTCCAGAACGGCGGGCGCTGCGAACCATTTTTCGGGCAAGTGGCGCGATGAGCAATTTTTCGCTGAACAGGATTGCTGAAATCTGGAAACGGCGATCGATTACCTGCACGAAATTGCGAACGCCTTCAGTGTAAAACAGGCTGTGAGTATCGCGGTAGGCGCGATCGAATTGAAGCCTTTCGATTCTTGCCAGGGTAGCCTCAACCTCTGGCCGATCGAGGCTGGAACTTTTAGTACCAGCCATCCTCCTTCTGCGGAGCCATGAGGCTCCCTACAAGCGAGATTTGAATTAACATATATTGCTACAGAAATATCTCTGTAGAACTCAACTTTAATTATTTATAACACGCTACGTCTGCCGATCGACAGATTCATCGAAATCAATTCCCTCCCACAGTTCAGAAAGCGGTAAAGTCTGCCCTGTCATTGCTTCGTGCCATCCTTGACGAAAACAGTCTTCGGCTGACTTCAGCGGTTCCTCAGCAAGAACGATGATGCGAACTCTGCGTCCAGCAAATTTTGCCGCTTGGGCTAGAATTTCTTCCCACGTTCCTTCTAGTTCTAACACTTCTGCTGTCATTGCTTTTACTTTTTTTGATAGTGCGATTTAGTAATTATAGCGCCTTCCTCAAATTGAGTATTTACGGCTTTTTGTTAACAATCAAACTTTCCAAAATATTTTTAAACATTGTTACGACAATTTGGCGATCGTTATCTCTGACAAATATATCGTAATTGGGACTTGAGTTAATTTCAATCAACCAATATGCTCCTTTTGTATCTAGCGCGATGTCAAACCCAGCATAATTAATCGCAATTTCCGCAAAAACAGGTTTAACAAAAGCTTCAATCTCCGACATGAGATTTGCGTTAATTATATGTTTGGCTGTTGCACCTTCCCAGTGCAGCGGGCTTAAATTGCCTGCAAATTCAGCCTGAGATTTGTCTTTTTCGTACAGCACAACTAGCTTTTCTTTGCAAAATACAGCTCTATATTCGTGTTCGATTTCAATATATTCTTGAGCTAGCGCCACATAGTCATAATCTTTGCTTTGGATGTCAAATATAATTTCTACTGCTTGTTTGATTTGATCTCTACTTTCACACAAAAAAACATTATTGCCACCAGAACCGCGATTTCTTTTGAGAATGACGGGAAGAGCAAAATTTTTATCTACTTCCAAAACCATTGATTCAATATCTGGGAAACTCAAATACTTTTTATACTTTTCCTCGCAGTGAGGCGAGACGAAACTGAGAGTTTTGGGAGTATTTATCTTACCGTTTAAGAGTTGATAAGTATATTCTTTGTCTTTCAAAATCTGTGCTATTGACGCGCTGGTAAATGGCATCATGTAGTTGACAAAAAAATAATCTTCGCCGCCGTGTTTGATTCTAATCAAGTTTTGGGAAGGATGCAGGATTTCGTAAGGGATCTTTAATTCTTGACAAGCTTCGAGAACGAGACTGATATTTGTCAGCATAATTTGAACAGTATAAATTTTTAGAACTTAAGCGCCCTGACCTCAGAAACCCGGTTTCTTTGTCTATTTCTCCTGAGTAAATGCAAAACTCGTAGAAACCGGGTTTCTAGCCCCCATGCGTAAGCCCTGATTTTTTTCATTCACACTTTACCACAGGAGGAAGCAATGAGCATAAAAGGGCGATCGCCTTACCTACTTACTGCTTTGTCAGATGCACTTTTTTCTGGCAAAACATAGAAATCAACATCGATTTCTGCATTCAGTTTAGCTGCCTGAGCGACAATATCTGGAGCGAAATGGATGGCTGGTACACTGCCTCTTCGATAATAAATGACACAAGCAATCTCCGCAGCATAACACTTGCACAACTCTAGCAAAGGAACCCACCCGGGCTGAAGCTGTTCTAAAACCGAATTAATGTGTTCTTCTAAGTCAGCAGATTTTTCAATTTGAGAATACACGCTCCAACCATTTTCCTTATGCCGTCTAGTACCCCTAGGATTAATTAAGTCCCCTTTCCTCCAAGTTTCAGTTGGATTGATGCTTACCTTTGCAGTCACTTCCTCTGGCTCGAATTCCATTCCAGTCAACATAAAGTAAGCGTAAATTTCTGACTCCATCAGCCCGCTCCTCTTTGATCAATTAAAAATTATTAATATTCAAATCTGTGAATTCACCTACCCCAATACCACCTTTAGGTTTAACATAAATATTCCCTTCTGTGTCTTTGTAGAGGTCTCTTTTTGAAGCATTGCGTTTACCTTTGAGTAGATGAATGTTTTCACCCCCTCTCTGAAGCCTCTCGATCTCATCAATAGTCAGCAGCTTGTCTTGTCTCAGTTTCGCTCTTCTTCACTATTCCCTAAATCTGTTTCCGTCATTCCTCAAACCCATAAAAATTTGAGATTCGAGAATCTCTCTCAAACCTCAAATTAAATCCTATTCTATCCGAACAACCGCTGCTGTCCGTTGGCCGCATCTTTCCCGGCATAAATCTCGCGCGTTCCCTTGGGAATGTAAATCCAATCGAATTCTTGCAAGCGGTTTGTTAAATTGGAAATGCTCACTCCCAATTCGTCTCTAAGTTTGTATAAATGCGACCATTTGGTTAAATCGCGTCCCTGTCTTTTTTCTTCCAAAATACACCGAGGCATCAACAAACAGCTTGCAAAATATTGCGCTTGCCATTCGATCGACGCAATTTTGGTATTAGCACTCGCACCCCGACAAACAAACGGTTCCTCGACATCAGACTCTGTTTTTTCTGCATTATCTAAGTTGAGTTGCAGTTGTTCCACAGCGCCGTCTGCTTCGTCTTGATTGATGTGCAGCACCCAGTGGCCGATTTCGTGGGCGATCGTCGATTCGATGAACCCCGGCGGTTTTTCGAGAATCTGTTCGTTGATTTCGATTAACCGCTGCTGCGGCAAAATCCTCGCGGCGATCGCACCTTCTTCATCCGGCTCAATGCAGTCCCAAACTACGCCTAAATCGAGAAAATCAGCAACCGTTGTCGCATCAATTGGCCATCTCGGAGCAAAATTTTGCGTTTTCTGCATCTGCATCAAGATGTCCGAAGCCAAACGCTCGATCGTTTCTTTGGGATAGAAGCAATACGGTTTAAAAATACTCACTATGAGGGGCCTCTCTTACGCTTCAAAAGATTGTTTGAGCCAATCTGGATTTTCTTGCATCCGGCGGAAAAGAGCCTGCATTTCCTTCGGATTCTGCTTCAGCAGCGCTTCGTACTGCTGCGGCAGTCTCCCCGCCAAGAAAATCAATTCCTCTTCGTTTATGTCTAGATTTCGCGCTAATGCTCGAATTACGTCCTCTTTTGGCGCGTAATCCGCTCGATCGTTCTCCAACTTCGACAAATAAGTAAAGTCCACACTTAGCATACCAGCTAGCTCACGTTGTGAGTAAGCTTTGTCCTTGCGAGCTTGACGGATCAGTCTTCCAAATGTTTGTTCCACGGTTTTTCGCCTCCCTCTAAGCATTCTAGCCTGTTTTGATGAAAAGTTCAACAAAATACTTGACTAGAAAATCAATACACGCTACCATGAGGTTAGTTGACGGTTTAGTCAACCAAACTACCCGCACTGGTAGGGTTTAGTGTACAAAATAGCCTAGCTAACACGCTGCATATAGCGCAGTCAACTGAGAGAGGAGTGAGAAGCGCTGTCAAAACGCTTGTACGCAGCAAATAAAAAGGAGCCGATCGCAAATGCTGAGAACCTGGACAGACACGCATTACAAGCTCGAAGACGATGACTGGCTATACATCGCCACCCACGAAGAACAAAGCTCGGCCTCCCTGGTTTGTCCTGGCTACGCGCGGGATGGCGAAGGCTTCAGCATCCACTTCACCCCAGCGCACTTAGAAACGTTAGAGCATTTGCTCGCCGCGCTGCGGATTATTAAAGCTCAACAAGAGGCGATGCTTGATTATACCTATCCAGAACCAAAAGCGACAAAACATCTCATTCGGTAATCGAAAATCGCAGGAAGTTCGGAAACCGAACCTGTAACGTATTTAACTGATTTAACGGATGGATTTTTAGGGAACAGGGAAGAGAGCCATGAGCGAAGTCGAAGGGTAAAAATCAGGAAGAGAGAAGGCTGTAAAGGCGCGATCGAATCGCGCCTTTACCATAAATTTTACAGCAGATTAAAATGAAAAAATCAACGAAAGTTAAAATCCAACCAAACCTGCAAGAAAACCGTTTGAGAGAGAATTTCGAGATGCTCGACCAAATTCGGGCCGACGCAGTTAACGACATCGAAAGTCTCACCGAAGACTTCCAGCACATGACTTTAGTTGCCGAATCTATCCGCCGGAATTACCGAGCTTTGTTAGCCCAAAATCAATTGCTAAAAGACACACTTTTAAGTATAGTTGATGAGTGCGACTGCTGGGCAGGAAATCGGTGCGATCGCTGCCAGCAGATTCTCAAAATTCTAGCCAGCGACAATCCCGAAGAAAAACCCGATGCAGCCAGAAAATACCGCGCTATTCTCAGCCAACTGCGGAACTTAGGATAACTGAAAACGTCTCAGTAAAAAAACTAAAAAAGTTACAATCAGGAGAAAAAGCATTATGACACTAGCAACTGCCAAAGATAGCAAAGCCCTAATTTTGCAAAACTTTCAGCAGATTTTAGCCGACCAGAAAAATATCGAATCCAAAGTAGAAACAAAAGAACAGTCAGCCGAAAAAGCCAAAAACAAACAACTCCTCGAAGTCGCGTCTACATACACAATTGACAGCATCGTCAAAGGCCTAGCCGACTTGCAATTAGATTTCGGCAGCGTCATCAGCGGACTTTCCGAAAAATTGAAGGCGGAATCTTCAAAATTAGACGAATTAAAACGCGCGATCGAAATTGAAGCCGAACAATTGCAAGAATTGCAGCAAATTAGAGTTGTAGCAGACGCCCTCCACATTTTAACTCAAGAGCACCGAGAAAAATTGACTGTGCTCGAACAAAACAGCGCTAACCAGCGCGAAATTCTCGAAAAAGACACGATCCAAAAACGCAAAATTTGGGAAGAAGAACAGCAAAAATTTGATGCAGCAGTTCAAGAAAAAACTGCACTCACCACCAAAGAGCGTCAGGAAGAAACAGCCGATTACCAATACGAATTACAGCGCGATCGCAAAATTGAAACCGACGAATACGAAGAAACGAAACGCAAACTAGAACGGGAATTGCAGCAATCTACTCGCGAAAAAGACAAAAACTGGACACAGCGCGAAAAAGTCCTCACCGACAATCAAGCGGAGTTTGAAGAGAATCAAAGAAAAGCCGCCGGATTTGAAGAAGAACTCAAACAGGCTTTTGTTAAAGCCAAAGAAGAAGCAATTCAAGAAGTTTCCCGCGAAGCTAAAGTCAAGGCAGATTTAGTGGATAAAGAATGGGAAGGAAGCAAGCAGGGATATGAATTGAAAGTGCAATCTTTACAGCAGACAATTGGGCGGCAAACCGAACAAATCGCCGAAATTACCGCGCAACTGCAAGCCACGATGAAGCAAGCGCAAGATTTGGCCATGAAAGCTTTTGCCAGCAAAGCTTAAAACCCATTAGGCTGCGCCATTCGCCCAGAGCGAAAAAATGACAGAAAGTTTCCCAAGTATTAACAAATGAAAAGTCATGAACAAAAAAGTTAGCGACAAAAGCACCAAGGCTGAAATCTTAGAAGCGTACAAGGAAGCAGCGCAAGAAAAAGCGCAGTTAGAATCGCAAATCAAACAGCTAAACGCTTCCCCAAAGCAAACAGCAGTCCAAGAAAAACCTATTGTGGAGGCACAAAAAACAATGGCTTTAACTCAAAACCCACAAAAAATGCAGTCCACAATCGACAATTTGATTTTGCTGCAATTTGGCTTTGGTGGGGCTGTCAGCGAGTTGTCTGAGAAATTAACTTCTGAAGCTGCTAAAGTCGAAGAATTGCGGCGCACTGTAAGCGAGGAAATTCAACAACTGCAAGAGTTGCACAGTTTAGAAGATATTGCAGAAGATACGCTGGACAGTTTAATTCAACAGTACGAAGAAAGCGCTAAAACTTTTGCTGGCGAACTCAGCGAACAGCGCGAAACTGTTGAACGGGAATTGTTGGAACGCCGGCAAGCTTGGGAAAAAGAGCAGGAACTCCAAAAGTTGGCAGTTAAAGAACGCAATGAAAATCAGCAAAAAGCTCGCCAGCGGGATGAAGAATTGTATGATTACGATTTGAATCTTCAGCGAAATCTGGACATCGAAGAATACGAACAGCGCCAGCAAACCCTGTACAAAGAAATTGAAGAATTTAAGCAGGAACAGGAGAAACTGTGGGCGGAACGCGAAAAATCTATTTCTGAACGAGAAAAACTTTATGCTGAGGTGAAAGGTAAGGTAGAAGCTTTCCCGAAGGAACTGGAAGCTAATATCAAGAATGGCAAAGATAGTGGTCGCAATATCGGCAATTATCAAGCTAAAATTAAGTCAGATTTGTTTGCTAAAGACCTTGAAGGACAAAAGCAAAATTACGAGCTGCAAATTCAAGGAATGTTGCAGACAATTCAAAATCAAGAGTCTCGCATTGCTAGTTTGTCGAAACAACTTGATTCTGCGTTAAAACAGGTGCAAGATTTGGCGGTGAAAGCAATTGAAGGTGCGTCGAATTTGAATTCGTTCCAAGCTGTGAAGGAAATTGCGATCGAACAAGCGAAGACTCAGCAGAAAAGTAAGTAATCCGTAGCGCTTTTAGGAGCTAATTAGGTTGCTTTAGATACCCGATTTCTTGAAGAAGTCGGGTATCTGGGTATTGAATGGAGAGATTTTTGCCATCGCCCGCTTCTTGTGCAAAAATATAAGTATTTAGGATTAGGACAACTGCTATGCTTGATACTAACAACTTCGATCCGCGCGACATTCCTATATATTCTATCCCTCAAGCAGCGCAATATCTCAGGCTGCCGAAGGATAGGTTGCGATCTTGGGTTGGTGGCTGGTCCTCGAAAACAAAAGCGGACAAGCGCTTCTTTGAGCCACTGATTAAGTTACCTAACCCCAAAAATTTTGAACTGCTTCCCCAGTCCAAAACTACACTACTTTCTTTCATAAATTTGGTAGAGGCTCATGTCTTGATTGCCATTTTTAAGGCTACTGGCTTCTCCCGAAAACAACTTAGCACTGCACTCGAGTACATCAAGCGTCATCTTTCGACTCCTCAATTATATGCTGGAAAGGAGTTTGAACGCAAGGGAATAAATCTTTTATTTGAGAGATTCGGACAGAAGCTTGCAGCATCCGACAGGGAACAGGAAGCAAGACAGATTCTAAAAACTTATTTCGATCGCATTGTACGAGATGAAGCTGGATTACCCCTCAAACTCTACCCTTTCACGAAGCTACCAGGTTCCGACGAACCTAAAACAGTGATGATTGACCCCAGAATCTCCTTTGGCCGCCCAGTTTTAGCTGGAACTGGCATTCCCACAGCTATACTGGCGGAACGTTACAAAGCTGGGGATTCCATCGATGAACTTGCCGAAGATTACAATTGCAATCGGCTCCAAATTGAGGAAGGTATTCGCTGCGAACTTCCGCTAGTAGCAGCATGAATGAGATATTTTTCATAGACAGATGTTTAGGAAAGAAACTGGCAGATCCACTACGAAATAAGGGGGCTACCGTAGAAATTCACGACGATCATTTTAAGCAAGATATCGAGGATAAGGATTGGCTGAGGATAGTTGGAGAGCGCAATTGGGTGGTATTAACAAAGGACAAGAAAATCGCTAGCCGTACTTTGGAGTTAGAAGCCGTGGCTGAAGGCAATGTACGGCTTTTTGCATTTGTGGACGGCGATGTTTCTGGAGTTGTAGTGGCACAAGCTTTTGTAAATGCCTTAGAAAATATGCGAGGATTTATGCGAGGGAATCCAGCTCCTTTCATCGCTAAGGTGCACCAGTCGGGTATGGTAAAGTCCTGCAAGAAGCGAAAAGAACTTTTGAAAATGCTCCCTAAAACCACATCCCAAATCAATCTCCCTTAGTCCAGTTTCCAAACTGTCTACTCCCCCCATTCTTTCGAGAGCATCAAACCCTATCTATAGCGTTCTAATTTTTAGTCAAAAGCCCGATCGCACTGTTCACTTATCGAAACTGTCCCTTGCTCTCCTGACCGCTTCACTCACGCTATCTATTCTTTAAGTTAATCAACCAAAAGATATACTTGATTTAGAGGCACTATGCAGAAACAAATCATACGTCAAAAAGATACTAATGCTTGGATACTTCAGTGCTGGGTTTCTTTTATTGTTGCCATTTCCGCAACTACTGTAGGTATCATTTATTTACAGGTAGACCCCTGGCAAAAAGCTTTTATGGGTATGGGTTTAACTTTTTCTGTCGGCTCGTCTTTTACCTTAGCAAAAACCATTCGGGATAACAACGAGGCAACAACATTAACTGCCAGAATCGACGAAGCTAGAGTTGAGAAAATTCTCGCTGAGCACCATCCTCTCAAATAAATTAATTATACAATGTATACAAAAAACAGCCCGCGCGGGCTGTTTTTGTTGTTTGAGCCAAAGGTTTCAAGCTGCGGGTGGGAATTGGGGATTTCAATGGCTATCTTTGAACTTACGATCGCCCAATTTAGCTTTTTTCCGCTGGCGACCACGGGCCCGAATCGTCGCATACTCCAGGGGAAAACCAACGACAGGAATCACCTGATCCTTGCGTTCCTCTTCCAGATTCTTGAGTTCGGTGTAATCAACCCAGTGAATGCAATTCACCGGACAAGTGTCGATCGCCTCAGCAATCAACTCTTCAGAATCCCCGTCTTGTCGAACTACGCGCGATCGACCGTAATCCGGTTCAATATAAAAAGTATTGCGAGCAACGTGAGCGCAGTGCTTGCAGCCAATGCAGGTAATCTCATCAACATAGACACCTTTTTGGCGCAACACGCCGCCCAATTCCGGTTCCAAACCAGAGCGATCGGGCGCATCCCGCAAAAAACCTCCCAACTCCGGCTCTAAACCAGAGCGATCGCTTGCTGTATCTATTCCGAGTCCAGAAAGCTCAGACATTTAGACCCCCACAATAGTAAATAAGTCCGCGGAGGCGGACTTTGATGAGACAAGATTGCAAAAATCTCGCAAAATTATTAAGCGCACCAGCGCTGAACCACCAAGCGGATCGAACCGTCTTGATTTTGCTTTTGCTCAGAAACTTGGAAACCCTGCTTAGCGCTTTCATTCACCACAGTATGGTAAGCATAGCGCTGAGTCACCTTATTCAGAAAACGGTCTACAGACCAAGCTTGCTGCCAAAATTGCAGATCTGCCACCAATTCATACTCAGTCCCGTTCCAGCTAAAACCTAGGTCATAGCCGTTTTCTTGCTCAATTACCACCTCAGCAGTGCTGGTGAGGCCGCGATAGCCGCGCACCTCAGTCGGGCCAGACTTCCAATCGATACTCAAGTCTGTTAAAGCGGCTTCCAAAGAATTCAAATTGCGGATCTGGGTCTTAATTTGGCTAAAGTGTGACATGGTGATTCCAAAAAAATTTAAGTGAACTCAACAAAAAAAATTACCAATCGCTAAAAGCCACTTGGGCCGTCGCTTCGGCTGACTGATGCAGCGCTTGCGTGAAATATTCCGATGTTGACTCTTGATGAAGCACCACGCCGAGCTGAGCTTCAATTGCAGCCGTTACCTCAGCGCAGGAAGCACCGACAATGCCGGTGACTGTTTCCTGTACGCGGCCATCTGGATAGATCACAAACTCTAGTGTTTCCATAATCCGGGCTGACTGAATAGGAATAGTGAGATCAGACACCGACACCAGCAAGCCAGGGACGATGCCTCCTGAAGTAGCTTCTTGAGAGTTGGCTGACTGACAAAGCGCTATATCAATTTTGACGAATTGATAGGTTTTGAGTCACAACTTAACAGAAGTTATTAATAGGTAGAAGCAATACATCAGTTGTATGTAAAGTTTCGCGTAGATCGTGACATCAGTCAAGTCATACATGAGTGGCGAATATTAGCAACTGCTATTGGGGATCGATCGTCGGCGAGGGAGGATGGAGCCCGAGATAGTAGGCCGAGGGCAAGGTGCCGTGTGCTTCGCCCTGCATATAGTAAGCTGTTGGGCATCTAAATTTTATTTTTCGAGCGGGCGGGACACCCCACAAGAATTCTATCGAAAGTGACGGTAAAACTTAGATGCCTCTGGGCTTATCTTTGCGTAAGTTTTGTAAACGTAAAATACGATCGCGCTTTAGATACCAACTTCTTAAAAAAGTCGGGGTTCTGGGTATTCGGTTTTTCAGGCGGAATTACTTATCAATGATTTTTAATTAATAACCCTGGCTTATCAAAATTGTGAGTCTAAAATCGATCGAATTACGCAGGATTATCTAAGCAAGAGAAAAAACCTGGCTTTAACGATCGGAGTAGTTGACCGAGGACATCATTACATCAAAGGATTTGGCAAGCTCAGCAACACCGATCCTGCTGTTTCTAATGCTGGTACAATTTACAAAATCGGTTCCGTGACAGAAGTATTTACACTAACATTTCTGGCTAAATTAGTGAATGATGGTAATGTCGAGCTAGACGCTCCGATTCGTCTCTATTTGCCCGTAGAAGTCATCAACCAGTTAAATCCTGCCATCCAATCCATCACCCTGCAACAGTTAGCAACCCATACCTCTGGACTGCCGCGTTTGCCCGACCGTTTCCTTGCAGAAATCAAAAATCCTAGCAATCCTTACCTTCACTACACGGCGCAGGAAATGTATGCCGATCTAGCAGAAATCACGCTGCTGAACGAACCCGGTCAAAGCTACGAATACTCTAACTTGGGCATGGGCTTGTTAGGACATTTGTTAAGCCTAAAAACTTCCAAAGCTTATGAAACATTAGTGACAGAAATCATTTGCCAGCCGCTGGGTATGACAGATACGGCGATTCATCAGACACCGCAACAGCAGCAGTGCCTTGCGCCCGGTCATTCACCCGATGGAATGCTGACTTCAAAGTGGAATTTTGAGGTGATGCCAGCAAGAGCGTTTCGTTCGACATCTGAGAATTTGTTGAAGTTCCTGCAAGCTAATCTCAGTACAGCGAATACCCAAATGGCTGCGATTTTCGCGCGATCGCAATCACAATATTTTGAAGACACTGAAACTTTCAGTATGGGCTTAGATTGGCTGATTTCGAGCCTACCGAATGAGCAAGTATTGTATTGGCATAACAGTCTTAGTGGCTATACGAGCTTCATTGGTTTTGACAAGAGCGAGCAAATAGGAGTAGCTATCCTCTCGAATTAGGGCGATGCAGCAAATGATGATTTCTCGGTGGCTGAAATGGGAATAACGATATTAATGGAACTAGCTTCGCAGTAGCGCCAGCTAATACATCCAGGACTTATGCAAAAAATAGTTGAATGCGTTCCGGTAGGGGTTAAGGTGCGTAATACACACCCTACAGTATTAGTTTGTAAGTAAGTCCTACTACCATAAAATCCTAATTACTATTCTCTAAGATCAAGAGTATTCAAATTGATTGATAATTGTTACCGGAACCGTAACCCTTATTTTAAGCAACCTGTGCCATGACCTGCCGCGCTGGAATCTTTACGATAAACTCAGTGCCCTTGTCCAGAGTGGAATCACACTCAATTTTGCCGCCGTGTTTTTCAGTGACGATTTGATGACTGATCGACAGTCCCAAACCAATGCCTTTGCCCACGGGTTTGGTTGTGAAGAACGGATCGAATAGTTTAGAGCGAATGAGTTCCGGGATACCGGCTCCATTATCGGCAATGCTAATCGCGATCGAGTTAGCACTACCGATCGAGGTGCTGATGGTAATGGTAGGTTGTTGGTTATCCCTGACACCAGATGTCTGCAAGGCATCGATCGCATTGCTGAGGATATTCATGAATACCTGGTTGAGTAGACTGGGGTGGCATTCGACCTCCGGTAATTGCCCGTAATTTTTGATGACTTCGATGGCAGGAAAATCGGGTCTGGCTTTCAGACGGTGTTGCAAAATCAACAGAGTGCTGTCGATACCGGCATGGATATCAACGGGTTTGCAGTCCGCTTCATCGAGGCGGGAGAAGTTGCGCAGGGAGAGCACCAGTTGGCCAATCCGATCGCTCCCGATTTTCATCGAACCCAGCATCTTCCACAAATCCTCTTGCAAAAATTCCAGCTCCAGGTATTCTGCCCGCTCTCGGATTTCTGCTACCGGATTGGGATAGTGCTTCTGGTACAGTTGCACCAACTCCAGCAGATCCTGAGTGTATTGTTTGACATAGTTCAGGTTGCCTTGAATGAAATTCACCGGGTTGTTGATTTCGTGTGCCACTCCCGCCACCAATTGGGCTAGGGCAGACATTTTTTCACCTTGCACTAGATGCACTTGGGCTTGCTTGAAACTTTCTAAAGCCTGGTTGAGTTCGTTGGTGCGCTGTTCCACGATCCGGGTGGCATTCCGCAGTTGGAGATGCACCCGAATCCTTGCCAAGACTTCTTCATGCTGAATCGGCTTGGTGATGTAGTCCACTGCACCCAGGCTCAGCCCTTTGACCTGATCCACCGAGTCGGAGAGGGCGGTCATGAAAATAACTGGAATATCGCGAGTGGCGGGATTAGCTTTGAGCCGCTGACAGGTTTCAAAGCCATCGATCCCTGGCATCATCACATCCAGCAAAATCAAATTGGGCTCAGACAATTGCACTCGTTGCAGGGCAGTTTCACCATTTTTGGCGATCGCCACCCGGTAGCCCTGTTCGCTCAACAAATCAAACAATACTTGCAGATTGGTTGGGGTATCATCTACGACTAAGATCGTGTTTTCTTGAGATATAGAATAGACTGACATCTGCAAACTCCTAAATATATTGAAGTGATGAATAGCCAATGGTAGATCGATAAAGTTGCTAAACCCGCGGCTCGATTAGATGCAGAATGGCTTCCTCATCAAACTGTTGACTCAGTTCTAGAACTCTGTTCGCAAAGGCAATATATTCCGGCGCTAATTTCTTCAAGCGATGGGCTTCCTGCTGGATATCGGTCATAAAACCACCCTGAGCCGCAGCATAAAGGGTTGCCAGTTCTGCAGCAGGCGGTATTATGATGCTAACCTCACCGGCGTTGCTGACAGCGGGTTGAGTCGCCTCTGTTTCGGTTTCGTAAATCCACTGCAATTCTAGATATCGCTGCAATTCGGCAAGCAACCCAGTAAACTCGATGGGTTTGGGGAAGAAGCTATTGCACCCTGCATCCAGACTTTCCTGTACATCCACCTGAGACAGAGTAGCAGGGGAGGCAATGATGGGAGTTTGGGCAAAGTCTGGCAGTTGTCGCAGGCGACGGGTCATTTCTAAGCCATCCATGATCGCCATATGTACATCGGTAATAATCAAGTCGGGTCGCGTCTGGATAGTGGTATCAAAACCTGCCTGCCCATTATCAGCTTCCGTCAGCTTGAAGCCCAGCGGTTCCAACATATTCACTGCCACCAGACGGTTTTCTTCACGATCGTCAATGACCAGAATTTTGCGTCGTTCGCCCTGATAGCCAATAACCTTGTGGTTGGCGATCGCATTTTGTGTTGTCCAATCCGATGCTGGAAGCAACTCGATCTCAAACCAGAAACTGCTGCCCTGCCCCATTACACTCTCGACGTGAATTTCGCTGTCCATCTTCTGGATGATTTGTTGACCGATCGCAAGTCCTAGTCCAGTGCCTTCGATGTTGCGATCGCGTTTCCCTGCCTGCTCAAATGGTAAGAAAATCGTGGATAGTTTTTCAGGGGCAATGCCAATGCCAGTGTCTTTAATTTGGAAGCGAATTCTTGAAAGTTTTGAGTTTTGAGTTTTGAGTTCTGAATTTGAGTCTTCTGACTCCACCGCTTCTACCCGAAACGTGACGGTGCCAAAATCGGTAAATTTGACCGCATTGCTGAGCAGGTTGAGCAACACTTGCCGCAGCCGTTTGTCGTCAGCATGGACGGCAGTGGGCAGGTTGCTGGCGGGCTGGTAATGAAACTCTACACCTTTTTGCACTGCCTTGACGCGGCAAATATCCACAGTAGAAGAGAGGAAGTTCGCCAGATGGAAATCCTGGGGATAGAGTTCCATCTTTTGCACTTCCAGCTTCGACAGATCCAGAATGTCGTTGATCAGGGTGAGTAAATGGGAACCGCATTGATAAATCACCCCCAATCCTTTCATCTGTTTGGCGGTGGTGGCGGGGTCGCGCTGGAGGATTTGGGTATAGCCGAGGATGCCGTTGAGGGGGGTGCGGAGTTCGTGGTTCATGTTGGCAAGAAACTCGCTCTTGGTGCGGTTGGCGGCTTCGGCTGCTTCTTTTGCCCGCAATATCTCTAGTTCTACGGACTTGCGATCGCTAGTATCGCGGCACACAACAACTCCCCCTTTCAATGCACCGCTGGCATCTCTCAGAGGTCTGCTACTAGCTGTCAGCCAGAAGCCCTTTGGGGCCTGGGGATGACGAGTAAAGATTTCCATATTGTCTACCTGCTCACCCCGAAGGACCCGCACTAAGGGAAGTTGCTCTGTTGGGAGCGGAGTTACCCCATCGGATAGAAACAGTCCATATTGCTCCGACCATTCTTCCGGCTGGCTGTCGGGTATTTTGCCAAACATCTGCTCGGCAGCGGGGTTAAACACCAGGAATCGACCGTTTTCATCGAGAACGGTCACGCCATCGCTCATGCTGTTGAGGATTAATTCCAACAGGCTAGTCTGGTTTTGAAACGTCTGGTTACTTTGCTGAAGGTCGGTTTCGGCTTGATTCCGCTTCAGGATTTCATGGCAAATCAGGCGGTAAGTCCACAGAATAATTCCTAGGTTGAGGCCGATGCCCACCAGAAATGCCATCATTGCCAGAAGGGTTGTGCGGGTGGCAGCTTGCTGTTTCTGCCGCCACGCCACGGTTTCCATGGCTTTGATCTGCTGGGTTAGCAGCGTCATCTCGTCCAGCAGTCGTGGGGGGGTGCGATCGATCGCCGCCGCCAGCCCTTTGGTGTCCCGGAGTTCCACGCCCTGCCGGAGTTCCCCCAGGCGACGCAGGATAAATTCTTCCAGGCGCTTGGTAGCTGCCTGTGGGCGGGGATCGTTCTCTAGCAAGCTTTGCAATAGTCGCAATTCTTGATCGACATCGATCGTCCGAAGCCCAAATTTCCTGAAGTCATTTTTGTTTTGCGCGAGCAGGTATTGCCGCTGGATCTTTTCAGCATCCTGAAATGCACTGGTCAACGCTTCCAAACTATTGAGCGCTTTTAGATGTTGGGCGATCTGGCGGTTAGTTTCTAAGGTGCGGTTAGCGCTCCAAAATGCGATTCCACTCACTGCTAATGCCAGGAAAGTGGCTGCACCCAGGCTCGCGGCAACGGTTTTGAGAAAGTTAGAGGGTTGTTTCATCATGTCTGTCTGGTGCTTAGTTTCGTCGATCTAAGACCGCAGAGGGCGGAGTCCAAATTTTTGAAATACTGCCATTGCCCGATCGGTGCTTAAAAAGTCCAGATACGCCTGCATTTCCTGGAGATGGGGAGAGGTTTTAACAACAGCGGCACCGGAGCGAATTGGCTCATAGAGGTCGGGCGATACGGTGGCTAACACCTTGACCTTGGCAGAGGCTTTGGCTTCTGGCAGAAAGGTAATGCCCACCTCTGCCTCTCCCTGCTCGACGGCTCGCAAGACTTCCCGCACATCCACCTTTGCCCAGACTGCCTTGGATTCCACTGCCTGAAGGATGCCTAACCGACTCAAAATGGGGTGGGTATATTTGCCAACCGTCAGGTCTTTGTTGCCCATTGCCACCGTTTTGAAGCGATCGCTCGCTAACTCGTGCAAATCATTCAGTTGCACCGCAGAATCAGCCGCAGCAATCACCACAATATCGGTGGTCACTAACTCCCGACGGCTTTCGGGCCGAATTAGCCCTTGGGCTTGCAACGCATCCAGCGGTGAAATCTCGGATAACAAAAGCCCATCAAAAGGTTCTCCCTGCTCAACGGCTGCCCGGATTACGGCTGTTCCGGCAAATGTCGGATTCAACCAGATATGGGGGTGTTCCTGCTGATAGAGTCGATCGATTGCCTCCACGGCAGTGCGAACCATGGCTGACGCACCCAAATTGAGCGTCACCGCCTGGATTTGGGGTGGGGAGGAGCAACTGCCCAGCCAGAGGGTGAGCGTCAAGGAGAAGAAGCACAATGTCAGCCATCGGAGGAGTTTCATATCAGGTTTCGTGAGATTTCAGTTTCTAAGCCTTGGATGGAGCTGTAAATTTCGGAACAGTCACTACAGCGACTCTCGGTTGTCTTTAATATAAAGTCTTTAATATAATTTCTTGGCAATGATACAAACCATTCCATTAATCATCTCGTTCTGAAGTACCTGTAAACCTATTTCAGATAGCCGATCGCACAACCAATTTTTATTGAGCCGCAGTTTTTGGTAAGAACTGGCACTGAATGACCACCGACCTCCCTGTTTTTGATAGAGTAAGTCATGGACTGCTACGCTGTTTTCCTGATACTCCAAGAAACAAGTGAGGATTGTAAATTCATCACTTTGTACAGGAATAAAACGCTGAGTTCCATGAAGCTCTGCTGAAACATAATCGCGGAAAGTTAAAATCAACATCCCATTCTCAATCAGCCAGCGCTCAATGTCCAAAAGTAATGAATCGACAGCACTCAATGATTCTAGGTGTGTAAGCGTGTCGCCCATGCAAACAATGAGCTGCGCCTGTTCTTGAATGTGTTGCGAGAAATTAAGCAGATTGTCGTGAATGGTACGGATGGAAAGATGTTTAGCGCGATCGCGTAACTCTGAAAGTAGGGCATCACAGAAATCTATAGCTACTACCGAAAAGCCTAATTTCGCTAAAGGAATAGATTGAAATCCTGAACCTGCACCTAAATCAATGGCTAATCCTCGCGGTGCGGAGTCGAGCGCCAATTGACAAAAAAGAGCGTGATTTCGTTCGATCGCTGCTTCAGGATTTCCTGACATCCAACTGTAAACGGCAGCAAGTTGCTGGTTATAGTGGTCTTGTGCTGTGTTCATTATGCTAAGTTCGCTGACTCGTTGAAAAGAAGCAAAATCATTCAACCCGATGGAAACTCAACAACCACTGCGGCTTTTTACGCGGAAAACTGCTAAAACTAAAGTTCAAATCGCAGAAGATGACTGCAATAGTCGCGATTCAGAATGAGTATCTTTAGATTGCACCGAAGATTCACAGTGGCGTAACCGTGCCTAATTTTTCAGTGGAAGGTAACAAACCAAGGATTTATTAAAACGAAAGTAGGCAAAAGAACTAGACTAGCGTTTGAAAAATCAACTGTGGACTTTTACCAATAAGCTGATTTCTGTGCGTTTTGAATAGCAGCGGTACGATGGTCAAAGTACGGATTTGTTCCTTGAAATAATCTCATAATATCGAAGGAATAGGGAAAAGGGAAGAGGGAAGAAGAGAAATCCTTCCACTCTGTCACACTCCCGGCTTGTTTTCGATAGCGAGCGGGAGGATCGCACTTGTATATCATTCATATCTAACCGGATTTGATATAATTCATGCTTTGCGATCGCTGTCAATAACTTTTGTAACTCACTGTTCTAGCTTGCCTATTTGTTGATAGTAGCAAATGTAACAATTCCGGTTAAAATTTGTCGTAAACTGATGCGTAGCTGAAAAGTTACTATTGATTATTATGCAAAAGTATAACTGAAAAAAGCTGCAACATGGTTCAGACATTCGCAATATCGCCATTGAAGGCGTTCCAGACGAACAGGTTAACTCTACCCCGGAAATGGCGACTATTTTGGGGTAATCCTTTGTGAGTTTGCTGGTGCAAAAAGTCAATAAATCAGCGGCATAATTAACAATCGCGATCGTTAATTCTGCCGCCTATCCGGGCCAATCTTAATGCAGGCAGTATAGCGGGTATCACCTCAGCCGGCAGCCCAGGCTACGGCTTTGAAATGGCTTCAACTCCCGCCAAAAGTTTGAGCATACATAAACAATTTTTAGAGGAGGCACAGTATTGCTCCAATACTGTGCCCGCTGCGTAACTCCTGAATATTGCTATTTCCTTGCCGCAGCATTGGATCTGGGGTCTAAAACGTCTCGCAGCCCGTCGCCCAACAGGTTGAAACCCAGAACAGTCAAGGTAATCAGCAAACCGGGAAACAAAATAGTCCAAGGAGACGAAAGAGCGTATCCGCCCTTAAAAGCATCCGAAAGCATCGTCCCCAACTCAGGAAGGGGTGGCTGTGCGCCCAAACCCAAAAAACCCAAACCGGCAGCTTCTAGTGTCGCCGTACCAGTGGAAAGAGTTGCTTGTACAACTAGAGGCGCGAGACTTCCCGGCAAAATGTGGCGAAAAATAATCCGCAAGTCGCTGGCGCCCAAGGCCTTGACAGCCAAAACAAATTCTTGTTCCCGCAGAGACAGCACCATACTGCGAGTTAAACGGATGTAAATCGGAATTTGCACGAGGCTGACGGCGATAATTACGCTTTGCAGGCTCGGCCCGGTGACGGTAACAACCCCGATCGCCAGTAAAATCGAAGGAAAAGCTAGCAAAATATCCGCCAAGGTGCCGATCGCCATCTCGGCCCACCCCCGAAAATACCCGGCCACCAGCCCCAAAAGCACTCCCACAATTAAACCCGCACCCACAGAAACCAGGCTGACAAGTAAAGAGATCCCCAATCCGTGCCACACCCTCACCAACAAATCCCGCCCCAAACCGTCGGTGCCGAACCAATGTTTAGCGCTAGGAGCCACTAATCGCAACAAATAATCTCGATCGACCGCCGGATCGTAAGGGTAAAGTAGGGGGGCCAACAGTGCCGAGATCGTCAGCGCTACAGTCAAAATTAAGCCGATTTTCCCCGAAGTCGATCGGCAAAATCGTTCAAAAGCTTGTTGTGGAAATACTAAGTTTTTATTCAATCTTCGATTTTCCATCGAATGCTGTCACCAAAAAAAACTGAGGACTTGGGCAACTATTTCTAAAAGGCAAATGCCTGTAGCAGAAATAGCAGATAAACAAAGTTAAGGGCTCACGCTTCTATCTCACTTGTTGGCTAGGGCGATTCCTGCTCGGGATAGGTGCGATCGCGTAGACTTTGTGAACCGCAGTTAGCACGTCCCTTTTGCGGAACCTCTCATCACCCAGATGCCTCTGGTGCCCATAAACTTATTAATTCATTGACAAGGGCGAGCAATTCAGATACAGACTCATTGATTTCTGGTGTCTGAAATCCATGAATAAATCGATTTCTTACGCTTAAAAGTAGCATGGCTCGATCGTACTCTTCTATTGAAAGTTCTCCTTGCGAATACATATGTTTGATCGGAGATACAGTTGGAAATCTTTCAATTGGAATACTAACCTCCTCAGCTCGTCTACGCAGGAGTGCTTCAAGTGTTCCCCAAAGTGATAAAAACGCGCCTTCATTTTCTCCTAATGAGATCAGACGTTCACCCTGTGTTTTTCTACTAAAAACTTGTTCCCAAGATAATAGATTTACTTCATTGTCTTCGTCTTTCAGTAAAGCATCTTCAGTAATTAACAAGAAACGCCAGCCTGTATTTTTAGAGACTATTTCAGCAATTTCTTTCCACCTGTCTATGGATGTTTGTCTGGCAGAACGTTTGAATTCGATTATGTAACCTTCGGCTTCGTTCTTTTTTACAATCAAATTTGGACGATATGTCCCTAAATCGAAAGGGATCTGTTCGGGTTCAGGGTCAACCAATACTGTATAGCCTTCTTGTCGGTATTTTTCGGCAATTTTAGATACTGATTTGTCGTGTATCAATTTAGTAGCGGTCATAGATAACTCTCTAATGCTTTTGCTAAATTTATTCTAACGTAAACGCAGTCGCTGCCAGATATAGCAATCCTAAATGATTTGAAAAATAGTACGCGAGCAAGATGCTCGCACTACAAGGATTCTGATCTCGATCGATTTTGCGACTGATTTAGGACTGCTATATTATGCCACGAACCAACAATGACGGACATAAAGCAACGTCAAACGTGTCACTAAGCGAGCGACGATGCGACTCCACATCTGTGACAAGTGAATCATCCTCATAAACTAACCCAATTAGTGCATCCTGTATGGGCTTTATGATATTGTCAGTGTCAACTGGGTCAGCATCATAAAGGTACACTAAAGCTAAATGAACATTTCCTGAATAAGGAGTTCATACCCAATTTTTTAATGCTTCTGCACGCACAAATGCTTGCCAATTCTGTAGCTTGCTTCTGGGCCTCGTTTGCAAAGATACAGGGCGTTTTGGAATCAGAAACTCAAATTGCATTTGCAACTCCGAAACTTGAATGCGAAAAGAAGGGATTAAAGGCTAAATTCAAAGTAGACTATAACTTGCAACTTTTAACACATCAACTTTTGTTTTGTCGATCGCAGTGATTTCTCATAACCCTGACGCCCTCACCGCTCTGGCATTTCGCGATCGCCCCCGACAACATCCCCAGCAACCATCAGCCGTGGGATCAATCTAAAATCTAAAATCTAAAATCTAAAATCTAAAATCGGATGACCCTTTAAGATATAGAGAACAAGATAAATTTAAAAGCACAATGACATCAACCCTGCTCAAAACCTCCCACCGATCGCCCCTCAACGCCCCAACAGTCCGCCATTTCCCCAACGGCCTCACAGTTATCGCCGAACACTTGCCGGTCGATGCTGTTAACCTCAGCGTGTGGCTCAATTTAGGCTCAGCCGCCGAACCCGACGAAATCAACGGCATGGCTCACTTTTTAGAACACATGATTTTTAAGGGAACTCCCAGCATTCCCAGCGGAGAATTTGAGCGCGCGATCGAGCAGCGCGGCGCTGTCACCAATGCTGCTACCAGCCAAGATTACACTAACTACTACATCACCACAGCCCCTAAAGATTTTGCCGAACTAGCCCCGCTGCAAGTCGATGTGTTGCTCAACGCCAGCATTCCCGACGACGCCTTCGATCGCGAACGGCTGGTAGTGTTAGAAGAAATTAGACGATCGGAAGACAATCCCCGCCGCCGCACCTATCAGCGATCGATGCAATTAGCCTTTGAAGTCCTGCCCTACAAGCGACCGGTACTCGGCCCGACTTCGGTAATCGAACAGCTTACCGCGCAACAAATGCGGGATTTCCACAGCAGCAGATATCAGCCGGGGGCCATGACAGCCGTAGCTGTAGGCAATTTGCCGGTCGATCGACTAATAGAAATTGTCGCAGACAGTTTTGCAGCAAAAAGTACAGCACAAAACGGCAAAATAAATGTGCCTGCTGTCGGCAACTTTCACCCAGAATTCCAAAGCCCGAACTACGGCCAAGAATCGCCATTTACAGAAACAGTCCGCCGCGAATTTGTAGACTCTGCCCTCCAGCAAGCCCGACTGATCGTGATGTGGCGAGTGCCAGGTTTCATGGAAATGTCCGAAACTTATGCCCTCGACGTTTTGGCGACAATATTGGGTCACGGCCGCACAACTCGGCTGGTTCAGGATTTGCGCGAAGATCGAGGGCTAGTCTCGTCAATTTCCGTCAGCAACATGACTCACCGACTCGGCGGTTTATTCTCGATTTCCGCTCAACTACCGACAGAAAACTTGCCATCCGTGGAATCTGCGATCGTCGGACACATCCGCACTCTGCAAACCGAACTGGTGACAGATGCCGAAATTTCCCGCATCCGCACGCAAGTAGCAAATCGGTTTGTCTTTGGTAACGAAACTCCGAGCGATCGAGCAAGTTTGTACGGTTACTATCAGTCGATGTTAGGAGATATCGCTCCCGCCCTCAACTATGCCGCCTGCATCCAAGCTCAGACTGCCGAGGATCTCCGAGAAGCCGCCGTCAAATATCTGTCTCCCGACGCGATGGGTGTTGTGGTAATTCGCCCCGACGAAGCATAAATCGGACGATCGCCTCAGCAGGGCAATTCTACCATCGCTTTGCTTTTGAGGCATCTAACGGCATTCGGCATTCAGCAAAAACAAGGTCAACCGGCACCAGGGATTTTTAGTCAATAGTGCGTGAAATTCGATCGACCTTACCTTGAAAGTTTTGTATCGAATCATTAATACAAAGCCTTTAAGGTACGGACGATCGGTAGAATTGCCGTAATTTTCTGAGAGAATAAGCTAGGAATTATTGACGATCGAGCAATTTGGTCTGGGGCATCCGGATTTATCCGCAGTCGTAATTCTCAAATCTAAAATCTAAAATCTAAAATCTAAAATCGATTGACGTGGGCAGGCAAGCATGAAATTACAAAACTTTCTCAACTCTAAAATTAGGTACGATGCCAAAGCAATCGCTGCTGACGACGAACTCAGTCGCCAAATTCAAAGCCGCCTCATCGACCTGGGTTTACTGAAACCTCCCGTAGACGGAATGTTTGGGCCTCTCTCTACTGCAGCTCTCCACAGATTTCAAACTCTGATGAAGTGTGGCGAAGCTGGTTTTTTGGGAGCAGTAACAGCCAAAAAGCTGATCGAAACCAAACCAGGGGACATTCCCACACCTCCCCTGATACTCAAAACGCTCAGAGACACCATCTTTAAATCAAAACCGCTGGCGTCTTCTCAACTTCAGGAATCCGAAAAACAAGTAATACCAGCGGGAAAAGAGTTTGAGCTCCTGGCTTTTGCTCCGATTCGCGGTCACATCAGAGTTGCTCTCCGCAACGAGTCTTTCAAAGGTTCAGGGATTTGGTATGTTTTCGGAGGGCACGCTCAAATTACTCAAGACGGCGCTCTGCTTTATCCCAAACCGAATCCGCCTACTGTCAGACTTGGCATTCCTTACCGATCGCAAATGGATAACTTTTACAACCCGACAGGTGCTTGCAATGTAACTTCAATAGCGATGTGTCTGGACTTTTTGAGGGTGCCGCGGCGCAAAAAAACCGGACAATACGAAGACGAACTCTACGAATATGCGATCGCCAAGAATTACAGTCGCTGGGAACCGTTGGATTTAGCAAAGATTGTTAAAGATTACGGCGCCCAAGATTACTTTACAGAGAATGCAACTATTGAGGACGTTCAAGATTGGCTAGCCAGCGGAAATCCTGCTGTCATACACGGATACTTCACGTCTTTCGGTCACATTCTAGTTGCCGCAGGCTATGACAGCGAGGGATTCTTCGTTCACGATCCCTATGGCGAGTGGTTCCCAAGCGGCTACGACACAAGTGTCAGCGGTGCCTACTTGCACTATTCCTATCGATTAATCCGCAGCGTGTGTATGGCTGACGGGAATTTTTGGGTGCATTTTATTTCTAAGTAATTGTTAAGAGTCATTAGTCATTAGTCAGTTGATAGTAGTCAGTTGATAGTTGATAGTTGACAACGGTAAACGGGAGTATCTCATTTTTATAAAAAGCATTTGTTTTATTATAGTGCGAGCGTCCCCGCTCGCGTATTGTACTCGCGAG
>NZ_JAUBPE010000075.1:0-40077 GCF_036700565.1 Microcoleus pseudofavosus SVA1_A4 | reverse complement strand
TGCCCAACAATAGCTCAAAACCTCTGCCCTAGTATTTCTGAGTATTTATACTCATCGCAAAAGTGACACGCTCCCAAGATGGTTATTTCGATTCACGATCCCTAGTACATTCATTCGCTGACTACGACGACTAGGAATTGCTAAATATTCTCCAATGTTCTGCCAGCCATAGGGAACACAAGGAATCAAACAAAATCCTGCTTCATCCAAGTAATATAAATCAATTTCTCCCCGATCGTCCAATCGCTTTAATTCTTCTAGTTGTGCCTTTTTGTCTTGATATTCATGGGCTGGAGGCTTTCCGGCAACTCCTTTACGCATACGGTGCCAACTCATGTTCAGCATTTTTAGTATTCTTTGAATTGTTTTTATGCTCGGACTTATTCCCCAGGCTTCTTGAACTTTTTGGCTAACTTTTTTTAATTGCCTTGGTTCTTGTTGGGCCCAGGGCAAACGCATCTAAATTGCCGGGAGAATAGTAGTAGTGTTTTGAGGAATAGCCACCGCTATCGGCAGTCAAATCTCTTTTCAATAAACTACAGCTATCGATAATAGTCGCAACAAGCACGGTAAAATTCCCGCTTGTTGACATGATGCGTTTGCCCTGTTGTTGGGCCCACTCTTTGATTTGGGCTTTCTGCGAAGAGTCAAATAGTGATTTAGCACCTCTTCCTGGTTTATTATAAAGTCCTATCATTCCTTCTGATTCCCACCGATTGAACCAGTTATAGAGTGTCTTATAACTTATTCTGAAAATATTCATTAACTCTACTTTTTTTACTCCTTGCGAAGCTAATATGAGGCAATGTGCACGCGTGACGTACTTGATGATGTCGGCTTTGGCGATGAATTCGCTGTAGTAATTTAGACGAAAGAAGATTTATTTCCCTGATAAACATCATATGAAATTCTAATTAACTCATAATTTTGCCTGTCATATCATTCTACCATGTATTTGTGTAATTAATTCTGTCTAATTACTTACCACTAACTTGTACAGCAGCATCGAGGATACTATCGATGTTCTGGTCGTTTGATTTTTTGCCTTGAGGTCGCTGTTGGCTAGTTCTGGTTTTGGAAGGTGTGACTGCTAAGGATTCAGCAATTTCTACCGGTTCATCTGTCTGAAGTTTTCTTTTGGTTTGGGATTTAGCTGATAATTCTTCTTCTTCCAAATCTTCTCGATCAGAGTTTTGAAGGTGGCTTTTAGTTTGAGACTTAGCTTTGGGTTTAGGTGCTTCGAGTTCAAACTCATCTAACTGACTTAGCTCATCTCTCGGAGAGCGGCTTAAGGCTTTAGATTTAACCAGTCGTTCTTCCGACTCCAACTCCTCTACGTCATCTTTTCGGGCTCTTCTTTTGGTTTGAGAGTTGGGTGATGGCTCGTCGTCATCCGAATTTTCTATTTCATCTTTTTTCGATTTGATATTGGCTTTAGATTTCGATCTGTGCGATGGTTCATCATCTTCTAAGTCATCTAGTAAATCGTCTTTTTTAGACTTAGTTGCCGTTTGAAATTTCGATCGACGCGAGGGTTGCTCATCCTCTAATTCATCTAGTAAATCGTCTTTTTTAGACTTAGTTGCAGCTTTAGATTTAGACTTGGGGGAGGGTTGCTCATCATCCAATTCATCTAGTAAATTGTCTTTTTTAGACCTTGTTTTAGTTCGAGGCGAATCGAGTAATGCTTCAATTCCTGTTTTAGTAAATCGGTTGTCGTCCGGCTCTCCCAAGTGTTCCATCATGTATTTTCCTGTGGTAGAGCCGTACTCAGGTCGATCGCTCAAACTGAGGACGAGTCCGTTGTGCTTGACCTCCACGCTAATGCCAGGTTTGCCGTCGGCTTCCGTTAGTTCTTCAATTGCATCGGCAAAATCTTCTACGCTGGTGAGTCCGTTTTCCTGGCAGTAATCTAAAGCTTTCTCGCAGCGATTTCTTAGGTAGTTGAGGATTTTCTTGCCCTCCGCTGTGTTAGGGGTGATGTAATTTCCCTGGCTTCGGCTTCGGGATGCTGTTTTTGTGGGCATAATCTTTGTGGCGGGGTGAGTGGATATTTCCCATGAAATTCGAGCAGTGTGGCTAGTGACTTCACTCGAAAGAGCGGTTTTGGGGAGTTAAAGTGACCCCCTCCAATCGGAGGGGGAAGGTTAAGCGGGAGCAAAAGAAGTGTCATATCATGTCCGTCAAAATACCTATAAAACCACAGGCTTCAATGTGTGTTGTACAAATGTCCTCAAGGGAGGTGAAAGTCGAATGTGTCTTTTCTTGCGTCATTCGACTTTGACCTCCCACAAGCAAGACATATTTAGACAACACGCATTGAAAAGGTTTGCGCTTTTTCTATGATTCGCATGAGCGGCTATTTGTAAATTCGCCACAGCAAAGTAATAGAATTGCAATTACGGTCTAGTTAGCGGACATAATATGACTTCTGAAATTACGTTAAAGTTGTGCGTCGGCAACTCTAAATTTTGAAGATTCCGAAGCTAATTCAGCATCGACTTTTAAGAGATATTTGAGAAAGTGAGCGCTGCTATTTTCCGAAAGCTTCTTAATAACTTGACCTGTTTTCAAGTCAGCAGCTAAGACTGGATTATCAGCTTCATCTCTGACTAAACACCTAACATTGTTGCGAGATTTGCTAATAAAAGCTGTCCAGTTTCCCACAGGAATTGTAGTTTCTCCAGTTTGGTTATATGCTTCAAAAATCGCATCTTTCAGCAATTGTGAGAGGTGGGCGGGGCTGGCAGCAATGTCTTGGGGTTGAGACGGCGATCGCTTTTGAGTAGGGGTTGGCGATACGGATTGCGATCGCTCTTGACAATGGGTTGGCGATACGGATTGCGATCGCTCTTGACAAGGGGTTGGCGCGACTTCTGAAAGTTCCTCAACTGATTCAATTAGTCGCACAGAGCTAGGGTTGATGTTTAAGATTAGAGCACTACCTTTAGGCGAGGGTTCAATAGTGGCCTCAAAGGTAGTGCCGATCGGCAATTTAGGTGAGTTAGCAGAGAACATAGCTAGCTCTTGCCCGTCAAGGAGGACAATAGGGCTGCCGTCGCGCCTTGAATCGGTACCGCTAACAGAACCCACCTCAAAAGTCAATGTTTTCTGCCTCCATTTGGGAGCGCTAAAGTCAACATTTTTCAAGTCATTGTACTTCTGCCCAATCAGTTCAGCTCTGTCAAACTGAAAGGTTTGCAATTGCTGGCAAATTTCATCCGTAAATAGGTTGAGAACCAGTGCTGCTTTAGGTGTTTGGTTTTGGGACTCAAGCCAAGTATAATCAGCAGGAGCTACAAT
Organism: Microcoleus pseudofavosus SVA1_A4; assembly: GCF_036700565.1. Lineage (NCBI taxonomy): Bacteria > Bacillati > Cyanobacteriota > Cyanophyceae > Oscillatoriales > Microcoleaceae > Microcoleus > Microcoleus pseudofavosus. The sequence goes on along the minus strand of NZ_JAUBPE010000075.1, from coordinate 36,774 downwards.
GCGTGAACTCACATCTTTTGTGCGGCCAAGACCATCGCGGTAGGTTAAGTCTAAACCGTCGATGTCGTTGGCATTCTCGCCAAACTTATTCTCAAGAATTCCCACCAGTTTTTCGCTGGGTTCAATTAAGGCAAAATTTACCATTGGCAGGCTCGGATGCACAGTTGCTTCATATTTAATACCTTTGCTGTCTAACAATTCTTTCCAATGTCCAGCTAAGTCTTTGCCAACTGGTTATCGCTTCTTATCCCTGACAATCTTACCGTTATTGTCCCTTTCAAATTCCTCGAAAGGGACGCTCAAAACGTAAGTGTCTTTTGGCATTGCTTCGTGCAGTCGCTCGTACTCAGGTTCAAAGTTGAATTCAATCAACAGTTGGCGAGAAAGTTCCTTACAAGCTTTGCGAGGGACTTCTAAGTTGGGATTTGCGGTTTCGACGTGCCACATCGCACTAGCAGCTAAAAACCGTTCTTCAGGGTCATCCAAGCTTCTGTCACATCGGCTCTTAAGCTCTCGTATAACTTGCTGACTGCTTCTTTAATTGCCTTAGAATCGTCGCTGCAATCCAAGTGGATTTCGCCCATCCTTTCTCGATAGCGTTCCTTAATATCTTGCGCCCACCTGACATAATGTTTCTCCCATTTTTCTCGTTCATCTAAGTCAGAAGGAGACTCAAACAAGTAGCGAAATTCGTCGCGGTGACGGCTTTTTAAACGAGTCGGTTCCCACTCTGGGTTAACAGCCTCCCTAGCGATGCAATTGATAGCGGTGCCGTCTCCTATAGGTAATGGCACCGTTTTGTAAAGCCTGGGGTCGTCTTTATAGTCAAATAGGTAGCTTGGGTGCTGTTCTGACCACTGCTTAGCCTTGGACAATAAGGTGGGGTGGTGGTCTTCGGTACGAGTAGCACTTTTGGGACTATCTACTTCAATTTGCAGGGCATCAAACAGCTTTCCAAGAAGCTGCCGCTTCTGTTGATTGAATAAACTTTTTGGCTGTCCCGGTTCTGCTGCTGACGATTGCACTCTCCCGATTAAGGTAGCCACCCAGCCGATTTTATTTTGGGCGATCGCTACGGCAATTTGCCGCAATTTGGTATACTTGCGATCGCCATCACTATCGGTAGCTTTAGTGTAGTCAACTTTCTCTCGCTTCTCAACAGCATCGTACTCATTTTCTTGATTAGCGTGCCTGGTTTCAGAGGCGATATTCGGCATTCGGGAAGCAGGCGTAATCACTAATTGATCGCCGTCAAAATCGCATTGATGGTGCTGCATGGCTTGGTCGGAGCGAATGAAAACGCACCCTTTGTACTGCGTTAATTCACGGTGGCTTTTGTTGTCTACTGTGTAGCGGCGGATGTTATCTTTACTGACAATTGGGTATCGGGTAACGATAACTTCTGTGCCGTGTCGCAAGTGGGGTGCAACAATTGTACCAGGTTTGAGGTTTTCACAAGGTTGAGCCATTGCTGAACCATGATGAATTGCTCCTTTAATTGCTAAGTCTTTCCACTTTTTAGCCAGTTGTTCTTGCATGAAATCGACGACTTTGGGAAAGTCGAGGAGTTGACCGAGTTTGTCGTTCCTCAAAATTGAAATTAGCCGGGATTCGTTGCGCTGGGCTTTTTCATCTGCTTCGTCTTCTAATCCGCTGCTGTCTTCGTGAAGATTAGATTGAAAAGCAGCTTTTTTGTCGTGCTGTTCCACTAAGTATTTGGCAAGTTGCAGTCGGTTATTTTGCAAGTCAGCTAGTTTTTGGGCTTCAACTTTAGTTGGTGTGGCTATGTCAGCCTGAATAGCTGCTTCGGAATACCAAATTGAAAATTGCCAGGAATTTTCGTATTCAGTTACTTTGGCGTTGCCTCGATTTCCTAGTATAGCTTTGGGGAATTCGTAATCTCCGCAAGGAATCAATTCAGCTAAGTGCTCTTTAGCAACTCCTTTGATAGAGGAGCGATCCATGATGATATCATAACCTAAGTCTGAGGTTAAATTAGCATCAGGCAACAGCGTTCCTTTGGCAAGAAAGCTAATTTCTGGAGTGTGGCAGTCTTCTTGTTCCCATTCCTGCATCCAGGCAAATCTGAATTGAAAAGGTCGGTTGTAATTCCCTCCGAATTGTTGGGCTAGTGTCGGTGAAATTTTACCGTGACAGTCTCCGGTTTGCCACTTATGAGCTTTCGCTTTTTCACTCTGGTCATCGCTTTGAGAATCAACAATTTTGACTCGCAAGGTTTCGCCGTCAAGGGAGCTATCTAACAATTTTGCTCCTTGGTTACAACTGCTAACTAACAGTGAACCGTAGCGACAGGCGTGGTCGGGTTGAGTTTTGAATACGGTCAACAGTTTGGTTGAGAGCTCTTTGTCTGCAAAGTACACATTGCTGCCAGAGCTGAAAGCAACTCTTCTGGCAATATCATCCCCGAAGTCGATGTTTTTTAGAGGGTCGAAGCTGCTATCATTTTGGTCGGGTTTAACGATGGTTAGGGATGCTAACTCTTCAGGTTCAAAAAGCATTTCAAGCAGGGAGTTACGCAGCATTTCTGGTTCAGCTTGATACCGCCCCTTTGCTCTACCTTCAGTTAATGACATATCAAAGACTGGGATTTTTAGTCCTTCCCCAGCTACCCATTCTGTGGAGCGATATTCTGGGGCAAGTTTTCTTCTACTCATTGATTGGCTCCTGAATTCGAGTTTTTACATTTTTAGGACTTACGCACAGCAATAGTCCAGATTTTAACAAGGATGTGCCTTCAACACTTCCTGCTACCGAGTGATAGTCATCCCCTCCAATTGGAGGGTTTTAGAAGATAGAAGTAACGTGTTACAATGAAATTGAAAATTCCAATGTGGAGAAAATAAGTGAAAATAGTTCGCACAACTACGGCTATGGAAAGCCAAGGAAATTATTTGTCTGATAACGATAGCGATGCACTTGCCCGCGTTGCTTTTGGAGAAGGTGAAAACAGTCAGCATTTTGGAGGTTTGAATTTTGATGCTGACGGAGTGATTAAAGGTAGAGCGTCAAAGTTGTTCAACGTCAACGAAGAACAAGTTGAGAACCCTCAATACTGGATTGATTTGTAATAGATATCGACCAAAATTAAGTTTCCGCTCTTACAAACAAAACAAGGGTTTCACATTCTAATTCGGAGCTGTCTAATTCCGAGTTATCTAATTCGTAGCTGTCTAATATAGCTTTTCTCACAGATATGAGGTACACAAGATTATCTAAATTTTAGGCTTTTCAAGCCTTGGTATATACCTCATTTACCTGAGAAAGGCTATAATTCAGGTGTCAGAGTAAAGTATTTCTGACACCTAAAAAGATGGCTAACGCCGTTTTTTGGACTGCGTTTTATCCGAAGAACGACTCTCAAGCGTCTGGTTGGCTTGAAGAGAGTGTAAATTGTTACCAGGAAGCAAGCTGTAGACCACTTTGCGCTTGCGGAAAACCCTAGTGCCATCTACAGGCATTCCTTGCTTCCAAGCGTCTGCAATCGCCTTTTTGTTGGCAGAAATTACGGTTTTGGTTTCGACTCGGCGATAGAGTTCTGGTAGTTGAGATGAGTCAATCAAAACTTCACAGGTAGGCGGATTTTCCTTAACAGTAATGCGGCGGTGTTTGCCGATAACTTCGGAAGTTAATACGCCGCATTCGTTGAAGTAGAGAACGGTTTGATCTAAGCGCTCTCTCCACCCCTGGAGTTTGTTGATAGCTCTTGAATGCAGTTCTATCAAATACTGCATCCGGGCGGTAATTCCTGCAATTTCGGCATCAATTTGGTCGGCTAAGTCGGCATGGGCATCAACAGCAAGTTCTTGGGTTTCTTGGGTTTGCCAAAGGGATTGCAGCAGTTGGTCAATTTCTTCTGAGCTTTCTGCTGACTCTAGTTGATGCCAAAGTTGAGCCGCAGTTATTGAACTTTGAGCAAGCGTCGCTGTGGCTAAATTCATGCTTAGTATCCTCCGTTGATGCAGGTGTGATAATAATCGTGGCGTTCTTCGATTTGAGCAAGTGCAGCCATTGTTTCCGGGTCGGATTTAAGAGATATTTGTTTGTCCTTTTGAATCTTGCGACATGGTTGAAAATGAGTTAATTTTTGTGAGTTTGACTGGGTGGTTTTTGGCATACAATTCAAAAAACTTTCTTAAAACTAGCGCGACCGCGCTCTTAAAAAAAGGAGTATTTAAAGATATGAATTATCCTATAGTTTTTTACCCAAAAGTGGTAATGCAGTTCTGCCATCAATATCCTTTGCCAGAGGCAACTTCTAGTTGTGCCACCTCATCCCAACTTCAAGAAACTCAACAATTCGAGCAACCTGTTGTTTTGCTGACTCCACCTCAACCACCTGTGGTGTTACCTGTCAAGTTGCTGTGGTTAATTTGGGTGTTTTGGCTCTATGGTGCGATCGCACTTCCGCTGTTAGCTATTTCTTGGGGTTGGCTGTGGTGGGAAATGCTGTTGGTAGTAGCTGCTTATTCATGTTTAATTGCGGCTGCTTATAGTTATGTGTTTGGTTGTCGCCAAAAGCTGGTATCCAGGTATAAGCAGCAAGTTCTTGAGTACAAACAACAAGAGATGTTATCCCAACAAGAGATATTATCCCAACAAAAAAGATTATCTCAACAAGAGACGTTATCTAACAAAAAGCAGAAATTTTATACTTTTAAGTCAGGGAAAGAAGAGTTACAGACAGTTTTTAAAAGTGCAAAAATTGACTTACATCACAGAAATCGAGCGTTCAAGGATTTGATGTCACTTCGGGTTAGTCCTAATGGCATATCTCAAGCTCGGCAAGGAGTGAGCGAACAACGCTTTTTGCAATACTTACAGCAATATTTCGAGGAAGTTGTCCAAGCAGCAGAGTTTAAAATTCCGTTATCTCAGAGGAGCTATTCAGCAGATTTTACTGTAATTCACACTCCATCTGGACTCGGAATTGATGTCGAGATTGATGAACCTTATGCTGGCAAATCTAAGAAGCCCACTCACTGCTGCGATGCTGACAGCGATATGCGCCGCAATCAATTATTCTTAGAGTGGAATTGGATTGTGGTTAGGTTTACTGAAAAGCAGGTAGTTCAGGCTCCTTTGAGCTGTTGCAAGTTCCTGGCTCAGGCGATCGCCTTTGTAACGGGCGATCGCTCTTCCTATAAGCTGCTAGAATTTGAACCTAATTTGCTTCCGGTTAAACCTTGGAGAACAGCAGAAGCCAGGAAGATGGCTAAAATCAATTATCGCCTTAGCTATTTACCTAATTCCAAGGCGGGTTGAGACCTAGCCGACGCGAGCGCATTCGCTCCTGAAGATAAGGATAAATACCCAATTAAATTGGATATCGCCCTATTAGGTTGTACTATTGATAAACTCCAAAAACTGCTCTTTTGTATTGTTGCCATAGCCATAAAATTTATGAAACTTGATATGGCAGTCTTTACAGAGAGTAATGCCATTCTCTGTATCAGTTCGCAGGCTGTGGTAAGCATTATAGCTGTATAAGTGATGGGCATTTATTTTGTCACCTTTATATCCACATATCTGACAAATTCTGTCATCTCGTCTAAAAACCTCAATACGCCAAGCTTCCTGATCCGCTAATCTCATTCTATTGTTAACTCGCTCCTCATCAGTTAAATTAGGGTTCCATCTTGGGTGTCTTTCTCCTCGGTTATTTATAATCAAGCATTGCCGACAGCGATTATTTCGATGACAAAATTGCTTAAAAGATACTTTATAAGTATGCCCAGATGGGCATAATACAGTGAGTTTTTTTACTGTATTTTCATACTCACTTTCAAGTGTCATTAACTTGTAACCTGACGACTCTATATAATCCTTCACTTGTTGATAGTCAATTTTGGCATTACCTGCACAGACAGCACACTGAACACCCCGATGCTGAAAGTGATCCCATCTCATAGACCAGCGATGGTTATCGGGGCAAATAAACTCTAATTTTTGATAAGAATTTTCATAAGATTCTGTCAGAAGTTGATAGCCTTTCAGTTCAAACTGCTCTCTTATGTACTCTATGGTGTTTAAGGCTCGACCAGAACAGTATAGACATCCCTGCCCCATAGAGAAAGCGCCCCAGGTTATTGAATGCTGATGACCTTGGAGACAGATGTAGTCTAATTTTCCATCCGTTGCTCGTTCATATTTATCAGGTTGGGTTAACAAAGTGTATCCACGAGCTTCAAAAAGCGCTTTTACCTCTTCATAGGTCTTTCTTCGTCTGATCCCGGCACAAGTAGAACACCCACTTCCCAACCTAAAGCGACTCCAAGTTGTCGAAAATTCATGCCCCTCTGAACAAATACAGTCTAGCGTTTGCCGAGTATTAAGATATTCCTGAGTCAAAAGTTTGCACCCACGAGACTTGAAAGCCTCTTTTATTACTTCAAAGTCAAGCTTTTTGGCTGTGTGTGAGCAAATAGCGCACCCAACGCCCTTTTTGAAAGAGTGCCAGTTTATTGAGTGGTGATGACCGTTTGAGCAGATAAAATCAAGTTTATGCTCGGCATTTTTATATTCTTGATCTAACAGCGTAAATCCACGATATTCAAACGCGAGTTTCACATCTTCGTAGCTTGGTGAAGCTGAGCCAGCACAGTAAAGACAGCCATTGCCTGCACGAAAGTTAGCCCAAGATGTTGAGTAATGATGCCCCTGTGAACAGATGTAATCTAGCTTGCTGTTTTGGTCTTCATATTTCTGGCTTAATAACCTGTATCCTCTTTCCTCAAAGGCTTGTCTAATAGCTGACAAGGCAGGTTTTCTTCTATCTGGAATTACCCCTGTTTTGCGAAGTTCTTGAAGTTTCCTCCGCTTGTTGGCTTTGTCGTCACGCCCCCTCTCCCGGCTGCAATCGATGCAGGTTCGACCCGATAATGTCCTCAAGCTCTGCCCCGTTCCATTCCAGTTATGTCCTTTGGGGCAAAGCTTACCTAAATAATGGTTGTGGTTGTTAATTTGGCAGCCACTACACAGTCCATCTGACTTATCGTACAGGGACATACCTGTATCGTTCCAGTCGTGCCTGTCAGGGCATAGATTGCTTATATAGTAAGCTGTAGCATTAAAAACATTGGAGTGCGTGGAGAGGTTGGTCTCTTGCCGTTTCATTTTACTTTTATTAGTTCGCTCCCGCTGACACTGGATGCAGCAATGATTTGAGCGAAGCTTGAGGCTTTTACCCGTCCCGTTCCAATCATGAGCCTTGGGGCAAAGTTTACCCAGTTGATACTTGGTAGCATCAAAGTTTGTATCATCTGAATTTTGCTGACCAATCCACCCATCATTTTGCTGAAGTAACCAGTTATTCAAATTCTCTTGCATATTTTGTTGAAAATAGAACGAACATCATTTCAGTTTCAATTGTCAGAATACGGTTGAGAGTCGTCAGTTTTTATAAGTCTAGTTACCCGTTTCAAGGGTGTATCGTGACAGAGAAGCGATGAAGTTTTGACATCTTGTTGGCAACATTTTATAAAGGCATCCTGTGCTGGTAAAAATACTTGTAGCATCTGCTCAATGGTTGTTAAATCAAGTAGAGCCAATAAATCTTTTAAATTTTGACTTGGATTATCATCAACATGGGCAGCAATTTTATTTCTAACTTCCCGTAATCCGCCCTCGGCATTAATATCTCTCTGCTCATAGGCATCCTTGAGTATTTGATAGCCACGATGTCCCTGCTGTTGGCTTATCTCTAGGAAACTATTAACTTTATATTTTGCGTCTGTATAAATCTTCGGATATAGGTTATCAATCAGGTTTATTGTGTCTACGATGAGCATGGCTTTACCCAATCTCTCTGTATCTTTACCCAGGCTTAGGGTCAGATATAACCTTCTCAAGACTTTTATGGTATCCAGAATACTAACAACCTGAGAGCCTCGTTTTTCTATTTCCCTAGTACAGATTTTCTGCACTGTATTCGGACGACTGAACGCAAGGTTATCCATTGCTAGTTTTACCCCACTGCTACCTTCTTGTTTGGCTAGGTTTTCAAGCTTAAACTTTAAGTCCGAGTTTCCGATATCATTAGACTCAATGAAAGATGGAACAATAAAATTTAAACTATTTAATAAATTGTATATTTGACTAGCATCATTGATAAAAGTGTTGACAGTGACATCATCAATTTCGTTCCAAGCCTCGATTCTATCGACAAGAGGTAAATCCTGACGGTGAGCTGACAGTTTATGTCTAATAGTTGCATAAAATGAATTATAGTCTTCTCTGAGATTTTTAAGTGGTTCGCGAAGAGTATTAACGTTGACTTCAGTAGCCTTAATTTGGTTCTTAAGTACCGGAGCCAATTTTAAAAAAGCATCCACATAGACTAAGATGTATCGAGCTAAGACTCTTTTTTCATAGTCATCGTTAATTAAATCAGTAAGCCAGCGAATCAATCGCATCATTTGAACGCAATATAAAACTTTTTCAGCTAATTCTTTCAGTCAACGTTACCCAAAATACTTACTTTAAGCATATCATAACTTGTGCAAAAACTCACGGCGATCGGATTGTGGCTACTCTAACTCAATTGGCTGAGCTTCACCCCTGGCATAAGCTAAAATTTGTGGCTGCATTAATAAAGCCTCAATTAGGGCGTTATCTCGCCCTTTGTCATAGCTAATGCCTCGATGCTTCTGCAATCCAGAAAAAGTGTAGGCTTTACCCAAGTGAGTGCCACTTAAAGCGACTCCATCTAAATTGTAAGAAATGCCTTTACTGAAGCCGATTCCAGTTAGTATGACTTGCACCTCTACGCCTTGTTGCTGCAACCGCTCAACGAATTCTGGCATACTTGGGTTATCTAGGGTAACTTCATCAATTAGGTCTTGCAATTGCACCCTGACGCTCTTGTTTCCCTTGCTTTGTAATTGCCTGTGTTCTCCTGTAGTCTGAGCTCGCTTGTCTGTTTCCCAACTGGGTGTAACAGTTTCCAGGCTGTAGTTCCGTTCAAGCTGGCGAATAGTTTCTTGGCTTTTGTAATAGTCCCAGCTATCGTCAACAACACCTCCATCTAGGCAAATGCGACTGGCGACGATGTGGATGTGGTCGTGTTCTGTATCGCTGTGCTTGACAACTGCGTACTGGTTGTTGTCAAATTCCATCGCTTTCATGTAGTTGGCTGCGATCGCCAGCCAGCGCTGGTCATTTTCTTCAGAATCTTCTAGTTTTTCGGTGCTATCGACAGATAAAGTGGCGTGAAAAACTGCTACTTTCAGGTTAGGTCTTAGTTGTCGGGCGATGGCAAATTCAGCAGCGAGTTCTTCAGGGGTTTGTCCGCACATAGTACCGCCAATTAGAGCGGCGTCTTTTTTGCCCAGTACGTAGTTTAGACAGCCCCGAAAGCCTGTACCTTTGATTTGTTTGCCAATCATAACCGAAAAGCCGTCTGTTTACTGCATTGATTGCTCAGGCGGTAAAGCCGAGCCTTGTTAATAGTTAGCGTACTGTAGATTTGGCGAGGTTTGCAACTATTGCTTTAATTGTAGCCCCGTTTTCTCGAATGAGTTGCTGTACGCTTTCTAAGAGTCCTGCATTGACAAGAACTGGTTCTCCCAACGCCACAGCACTATTGCAAGCTTTAGCAATCTGATTGAGGTTGTTTCCTGCAATTCTCAATTGGGCATCAATCTTGCATAAAACTTGATAGGCTTTTAAGTCAAATGCAGCTAGAGGGCGCGGCATGGTTCTCCTCAAAGCTGCACGGCGCATGAAGTCGCTCATGCTCAAATTGACTTGCTCTGCTCTGGCTTTAATTTGATTGTAGTCTGAGTCAGACAATCTTATTTCCAGCCGACTTGAAAGTCTCGGATTTTGCTGCTGTTGAGGAAATTTCTTGAGCTTCATAGTCATAAAAATAGTTGAGTTGATCTCATTTTATAAATCTCTAACTACTTTCAACTTCACCCCAAAATAGCAAACTAGGGGCGTAAAGTGACCCCCGCCATCTGAGGATAACTGGTTGCGATCGCTACTCAATAACTGACAATCTATCCATTTGCTTAAAGTGTTTGCTCGACAGGCGAGGGCGTTGTCAGCTCCTTTCTCCCTCTCATTTCTTATAGCTGTATAATATTCAGCTTAATTTGTATTACAGGTAGCTACATTTGTCATTAAAGCTTAAGAAAGTCTTAAACCTGACCAGGCGGCTAGGATTCTACATTCATGAGGTGCATTGTTTTTATTTAAAAGTAATAAATAAAGCTTTGTACGGACAAAACCATTGCTTGCTACCGATAGAGAACAGCGAAAATCAGCCTCAACAGGCAAATGTACGCTCGACACAAAAAAGCAGTAATTTGAGCGAAAAAGTCAGGCATTTGCAGGATATTTGCAGGTAAATACAGGTAAAGTGCACCCCCTACAAATACCTGCTTTCCGCCTGACTTTATACTGCAAATCCCTGACTTTATACTGCAAATCCCTGACTTTAGCTGACGCAACAATTAGCTAATTTTTTAGCGTTTTTAACAACAAGTGGATTGACTTAATAGTCAAGTTGTGGCATCGGAATTGAATTAAAAATCAAGTTGAGCAAGTGTGAGAAAATTGGCAGGCAGCTAAAATTTATGAAGCGATTTTGTAGCGTAGTACCCACTATGCCAGCAATAAAGTTGAGGCTGGACTATCTGGTTTTTGCGTTCCGTTGAGGCTGTTTGCGAGTGTAAGGCTTACATGGTAGTGCGTACTTGAGAGAGTACCCTGGCAACTATTTCCAGCATGAATATCTGCGGGTTCATAGAGCGACGATCCTCTTTTCAAGTTCGCTAGCGGCTAAACGTTGCTCCCGCACCCGACCAACTCGAATAGCGTCAATCAAGCTGAGCAAGGCGTAGAGTTCTGGATCGTTACTGGCAGCTTGGGGGACTGAGCGGTACAGAGGCGCGATTGCCTGTCCTCTCACGGCACCTTGAGGGTCAGGCCAGACGTAAACCTCAGATGGTGAGGCAACCAGCTTGCTTTTCAATGGCTCAGCAGAATGTGCAGTTGGCAGTCCCCGCGAGAGGGGGCCTGGTTGGGCGTAGAATACATAGCGCAACCCGTGAACCAAGAATTCCAACACCGCTTGCTTCAAAATTTTCCGCTCGGAGCCATAATACAGACCGGCAGCTTCAGAACGCTCAAGGGCAGCATGAACCTCTGATGCGCTCATGCCCAAGCTTTGAGCGAGAGAACTGTACGTCCAGTTCGTTGAATCCCAACTGTGGACTTTGAGTATTGCAAGGATATCTTGGGGTTTTAGCATAGCGGATGAGTTCGCGCATTGTTTCCTTTATTCTACATTCGCGAATAGCGAATAATCAAGGTGTGGCGACTTTAATTTACTGCTCGGCGCTCGTTGAAGGGCAATCGCCATGTAGCGAATACAGCGCTTGCCCCGGCTGCTTGAAGCCGTTGTAGGTAGGAGCGTGAGCACTATAAGTTTCAGAAAACTTAGCCGGAACTTTCCTTTACCGGTATCGGTATAAATATATCTTCCAACATTGCTATTGCTACGACTGTTCCTCACTTTTTTTCCTAGCTTCCTATCTTGCATAAAATTTAGTTTTTATGAGTTTTCCTGCGACTTTTGTTGCTAAAACGCCCCAAATTCAGCTATTGCATATCAATGTATCGGAACAATGGCGGTAGCCGTTTTCTAGCAACAGTTGCAGTTCAGTTCGCTTGGCTTTATTGAATGAGCGTGCTACCGCACTTTTGTACAAAAAAGCGAGATGTCTCAGTAAATTTTTGGGCTGCCAGAATGCTCTAACCGTTACGAAGGCAAGCAAGTAAAATTTGTAGTCAAAGCTCCTGCCGGGAAACTTGTTAAACTAGGCACTTTGAAGGCAGTGACAATTGCCTTCGCTTAACGCCACGGTTGTACTTGATTTCAGAGAGAGCGCGATCGCCAAGCGACTCTAAATTTAAGGCTGTACCGACGCTACCCAAGCTCAATGGGACAGTTGCGGCAATTGATGCTAGTGCTGCTACGAAGTTGTCACAACAGTAGGAGCAATGTTCGTGCAATCGGCACAGTTGGATATCGTGTAAGATTCAAGTCCTTTGACACACTGGCCTAACATGGCATCGATGGCATTTATCGGAACAGTTGAATATCGGGTAAAATTCAAGCCTTTTGACACCCCCATCCCCCCTGTTTTTAGGTGTTTGTGGCGATAGCTAGTATTACTAGACTAGCCGACAGCATTGCGCTTTCAAAGAATTGTCTCGACCTTAAAAGGTGCAACTCGTGACTCGGCTACCGTTACTCGAATATCCGAATAAGCCTGGAATTCGCTATCACTGGCTCCCCATTAACTGTATCAATCCGAGTGCACCTTGACCAAACCAATGCAGAAAAGTCGCTCTGACTGGTTCAAAATTTTTAGCGAGAAATAACGAGGAAAAAAGAGGAAAAAACAGCACATTTTTTACTCATTACACCTCCTATTTCCTACTTTTAGCCTCATCTTAAGTATAAATGCTTATCACTTTTTGTAAATAATTGTTGCTTTTGGCGTGATTTTCTGTACTCCGACACCTCTTGAATCCTCCTCAATCCTCCTAATTAGTGCGCCAGTCGCATAGCAAGCCATGTCAAATAGACGTAAGAGGGGGGTAAAAATAATCAATTTATGGTTTTTATGGTTTTTGCAAGAGTGCCATAGGAATTCTTGGGAGTTGAAGTTAGCGATCGGTCACTTTCGACAGCCAAGGCTCGAAAGTCGGGCGGGGGCAGTTTGGACTTTGACGCTCGCTGTACACTCGCTCGCGTGAGTCGATATTGAAACCAGGAGCGAGCTAGTTGGTGTACAGGGCAGCCGTCTTTACGATGGAGTGGATCATCGCACGACGCATTCGAGTTGGTGCTGTTGAGTATCGGCGGAGGACGCCCAACGCGATCGCGCCTTGCCATCCTGTTTGCAAGCGAAGCAGCCGGCTGATGTCGATGATCGCGAGGAAATCGTTCGTCCGATAGCCAGCAAGAGCGCGATCGCCATGACACCTAGGATGCCCCATTCATCAGGGTGCATCGTTTTTATTTAAAAGTAATAAATAAGGTTTTGTACGGACAAAAACATTGCTTGCTACCGAGAGAGAACAGCCATAACCAGCCTCAACAGGCAAAGGCACGAACAGCACAAAAAAGCAGCAATTTGACCGAAAAAGTCAGGCATTTGCAGGATATTTTCAGGTAAATACAGGTAGAGTGCAGTCCCTGCAAATACCTGCAAATACCTGATTTTGTACTGCAAATACCTGATTTTGTACTGCAAATACCTGAATTTATACTGCAAATGCCTGACTTTTGGGCACACAAAAATTAGCTAATTTTTAGCGTTTTTAACAAAGACTGGATTGATTTAATAGTCAAGTTGTGGCTTGGTAAGTTGAATTAAAAATCAAATTTCCGAAGTGCGAAAAAATTGGCAGCGTAGCAGCCGTTATACCAGCCTTGACAGTCGCGTAAATTGCTGTTGTCGGGCCCGCCCTTTGCAATCGGCTAAACTGTTATTGTCCTAGAGAGCTTGAAAGTCGGGTAAAAATTTACCCCCTGACCACGCTCGCGACTTGATTTTTTAGGGAGTAACGGCGATAGCCGGATGCACCGCAATGTTCGCAAAAGCTGTATGTGCAGCGAAAGTCTAGACTTGGGTAGGTTTGGGTAAGTTTTTCAAAACGGAATCGAGCGGACAAGTGTTAACAACACCATTTCCCATCATCGCTGTTCCAATAGACGCCGCCTCCGATACGCCCGGAGATGGGAACCAAGCCCAAGTTTTGGTTTTACCACCCAGAACTCGGTCGCTGCCTGTACAAACAATCTCGCCCCAATACAAGCGAAGCTTGGGCAGAAAAGATAGCATCAGAACTGTGCGGGTTGCTCGGACTGCCCAGCGCTACCATTGAACTGGCAATCTGGAACAGCGCTTTCGGCACTGTTTCTCCATCCTTCGTGCCCTCGACAGGTACTCTGAGCCCCGGCAACGATATTTTAGCTCCCATAGTGCCAAACTATCCCCGATTTCAAGCCTTTAACGTGTCGCAACACACCCTCGATACAGTGCTGGACACCATCAGTAACAGCGCAGTGGAACAGCCCCTCAACTGGACGCCGCTTGGACGGTATCGCGACGGCAGCGGACACCTTTGTTGGATACCTAATGTTAGATGCTTGGATTGGCAACACAGATCGCCACCACGAAAACTGGGGATTTGTCGAAGTAAGAGCCTCGAAAACGCCCCAGGTGATAGCGCATCTTGCTCCCACCTACGACTACGCATCCAGCCTCGGTAGGGAACACTCCAAGCGACTCGAACGGCCGGGCGACAGTGCTATGGCTGCCTATGCAGCTAAGGGACTGCCAAATAAAAAACTCGTCCAAAATCAAGCAGTACTGTAAACAATATCGATAAACCACTTACCGAGATTGGGGAGGCTATCCCCAACAGGTTGAGACAGACGCTGAATCAGAGTTTCAACTTCAGCCATTTCCAGAGTAGTGAGCTTAACCCCTGTTTGATAAGTCAAGGTCACGAGTTTGACTATCGGATGTTTACCCTTCCAAGTCATCGTTTCAGCCAAATGCAGCACGGTGGTAATATCATCAAGGATATTACCGTTCCAGTGGTTTTCCAACACTCCCTTTCGTCCGCTCAACAGGATTGTATTTACTGTGGTAGGGCGGGTATTCGGCTAAACGCAGATTCAACTGTTGCTTACTGACAAACTCCACAAGACGTTTCATCAATTGAGTTCGTCGGGAATGGTTCTCTGGTCCGTTGTCTTGATTGAGTAGTAATGTGCGGATCTGAGTAAAACGGTGACGGTTACTCTCCCACCACGATTCTAAAATATCAACGATGAAGTCGCGGCGTCACCTTTGAGGTGGTGAAATATAAAAACAACTCATCTAACTGGGGCAAAAAAATTCCATAGTCCGTCAACTTGGCTTTTGGGGTGAAGTCGTGATCGCAGGCAAAAGTTGGCACCCGGTTCTTACCTCCAAAGGAGAAGGGACCAATTTTCACCGTGGCTTTGGCATCAAGTGAGAGTCGCAGAGTTGTCGGGTCATTATCAGCTTGCTGATTAACTTGACTCAAATACTCAAAGATGGCATCGGTTTCGGGAATTTTTTTTGAGGCTGAGTCTTCGCTACCAAAGCCGGGCGATATCCCAACTGATTCAACCGCTGACGGATGGTTTCGTTGCTGGGTAGTTCAGCTTCCTGGTAGTGCTTTTGCTCTACGAGTTGTTGCCTGACTTTGGCGGCACTGACTCGTGTATACAAACGAGTGCTTTTGAAGCTGGGGTCTGTCTGATGCAAGACTATCCACGATGGCTTTGATGTCTTCACGCTCGCTGAGGTAACTTGCTTTCCACTGGTTTACGGCCTCTGGCAAAAGAAGGCATCGATACAACGAGAGCCTTGTTTCTAGCTCTCGTTGTCCTTTTCTGATGGTATCTCGACACCATCCCAGTTCTGTTTGAGCTTGGCGTTGACCTCCTGTCCCTAATTCTTGGACTATCTAAGCCATAAATGTTCGCCGCTGTGTACCTTTGAGCGTTTTCGCTATTTGCCACAGACAAGCTTTGAGGGTTTCAGTTAGTTCTAGCACGTTGAGTTTTTTTGTGCGTTAGCCTTAATTCAGTTTACCCTCTCCGGGGACTGGAAGAGTTTATTTCTTGGATGTCCCTTAAAGAATTAGTATTAGTTCCTATTTATTATTTAATCCCCTTTTTATGTGTGACAGTTGTGGGTGCGGAATGTGGGCTATAAGAACTTGCCGGGTTAACAAAGCCAACCCGAAATCTGAACCCTAAAATTTTGTCTGTATTCCAGTTAAGTAGCGCGATCGCTTTCGCTATTCGTCGGTTGGACTGCCATCATGTAGATTGGCATATTTACTGCTGTTGTTGAGATACTACTTTGGGGGGCAGCAACTAAATTAGGCGCTGCCAAAGAAAATAATCCCCCAGCACTAGCTACTGAAGCAGTTGGATTTGTGGGTTGAACCGTTGTCATTTGCGTTGATTGAGATACAAGCGCCCCGCCAACGACCGCTGCGAAATATAATGGCACCACAGGAATTAACTGACCCGTTTCCTCTACTTTCGCTTCGCTGGAAACACAAATAATTTGGGTAAGGATTTCCCCGAATCCTCCCAAAGCATCTTTGTCAGTAAAACCCCGTCCACCCGTCTCTTGTGCTACACGGGCGAACTCAGCCGCCGTTTTATCTCGCCCCTTGCTCTTAGAGGTGCCAAAATAAGTATGGACGATCGCCCCGGCACTTTTGGCTTTTTCAATCGCCCGATTAGCTGCCTCGATATCCTCTTGTTCGGTATCGTCACCACCTTCAAGAGCTTCGTCACTTAAATAAAAAATCGCACGGGATGCACCATCTCGCCAATTAAAGTGTGTCGAGATATCCTCAATAGCTCTAGCTCCGTCCTCTTGCGCTCCGCCACCAGGAATCTCGCCGCGCTTGCGACCTCGTATTTCTGTTTCAGCAACTCCACAACTATTAATTAGATATGCCCGCAAAGTTTGCTGGAAATTGGTATTTTTCCAAGTTCCTTCCAGCCCAAACCACTCAACTCGCAAATCGCTCGGACAGCTTGAACTAGCATTTTTTATAGCAGCTTCTGCGGCATTGCTCAGGCCTTCAGCTTCGTCTTTCATGGAAACGCTAGTATCGATGACTATCACCAAGTCAACCGACTTATTTTGAGGAGTAGAACTCGTGCTTGACTGGGTGCTAGTTGCTGAGAAACCAACTAAATGCTGCGCTTGCACGAAGTAAACAGGGATAACGGGAACGAGTTGAGGAGTAGTATCTCTATTTCTAGTCGAGCAAATAACCGTTTTCAGAATCTCAGCAAAACCACCAATAGCATTTTGATTTCTAAAACCGTGTCCGCCTGTCTCTTGTGCTAGGCGGACGTACTCAGCCGCCGTTTTGTCTTGTCCTTGGCTTTTAGATTTTCCGAAATAAGTATGGACGACAACTCCAGCATTTCTAGCTTTTTCAATGGCGCGATTAGCTGCCGCGATATCCTCTTCTTCGGTATCGCCACCACCTTCTAAAGCTTCGTCACCTAAATAAAAAATGGAACGGGTTGCACCATCTCGCCAATTAAAGTGAGTGGAAATATCTTCGATAGCTCTAGCACCGTCCTCTTGTGCGCCGTTTGCAGGAACCTCGCCGCGCTTGCGACTTCGTAATTCTGTTTCATCGATTCCGCAAGTAGTAACTAGATATTCCCGTAAAACTTGCTGAAAGTTGGTATTGTCCCAAGTTCCTTCAATGCCAAACCACTCAATTCGTAAATCGCAGCGACAGCTAAAAGAAGCCTTTTTTATACCAGCTTCTGTGGCGTGGTTAAGAATGTCGATTTTGTCTTTCATTGAGGGGCTGGTGTCGATGACAATTACTACATCGACGAGGGTAGCCTCTTTTTCAGGGCGAGTGATTGCAGCCATGATTTTTTGTTCTCTAAATAAGTCTTTTTTAACTTTCTGAAAAATCTCACTTATTCGCTAAGACCAAATCCGACCCCGGCGGAATGGCTTCGGTTCTTTTTCTGAAGCTTTTTGATTTTTGAGCATTTCCTCCCACCAAAAGCCATTATTTTTAATTCCGGTGGCTAACAAATGTTGTTTGGCATCTTCAAGTTTATTGGCTGCTTCTGAGGCATTTATTGCTTGAGATTCCTGCCCCTCTGTAGCTGCTTCTTTTGGCTGGTTTTTCTCGGAATTTTTAGCCATAGTACGTAATTCTCCACTTTCTGTTAACTATTACTACTCATGCAGAACATTACAGACACCTGCATCCACTGGAAGACTTAACTTGTTGATAATTTCTGTAGGCAAATGCTGCTGGGTCGTTAAAGTTTGCTCCGTACAATAAATCCATGCGAATGCCGACTAAATCTTCTACTGAGCCGTGAATGACATCTACTGCCCGATAAGGATGGATAATATCGGGTCTTTTGACAGGGGGAGAAAGTTTGGGTAATCTCATTTTTCCTCTCTAAGCTAATCAGAATGCAAGTCAGTAGGTTGGGTTCAAAAAAGTAAAACTAAATACTTATTGAAACTTAGTTTTGGGTGAAGCCCAGCACAACGCAACCTACTCAAAAAGAAGCATTAATAAGGTGTAGACCAAGAACGTACATCGCCCAAGGTAACGGGAATGAGATCGCTTACATCTATAGTAAAGCGGTATACCCTCTTAGCACGGCGACTATTTTCTGGATCGAAAAATTTTAGTTTCACATCCCAACAATCGCCATCAGGGCGGCAGAAGGGACTTTTTTCTACTGTAATACTATCGAGTTCCATGCCTTCTGCCACAGCTTGGGCAAAGGTTGTGGCGGCTTGAAAAGCGTTGGTAGCGGCAAAATTTAGTGCTCTGTCTTGAGATGTGGTGCCTAAGTTTCGCAAGTCATAATAAATCCGGTTGAGGAAGCTGCTGAGGGTGCGACGGATGGCATCTTCTTGCGCGTCTGTGGCTGTAGCTCGTACAGTATTTATCGCGGCATTAACTAAGTTGTTGACTTTCCAGCCGTAGAGTCCGCGAATGTTGTAAAGTTCAATTACGGGAACGACTTGTCCGGAAAATAGCTTGACGCTGCGCCCGGGTAAAACGCCAGGGATGCTGACTCGTTCGACGTATTCTGCGTTATCTTCAGGTTGGATTTGTCCGGTAAGTAGTTGTTGCAATACCGCATAGGCATCTCTAGCAAAACCGCCTACTGGTTCAATGGCATAAATTGGAGTTAATTCTAAGTTCAGCGTCCAAATTAAAGCTTTAGCTTCGGAAAGAGTGTCTGCTAAATAATCTACCATCTGCCGCGCATCGTAGGGGTTGGCGGGGAGCGCTGTGTTGTCCATTGTAGCTCCTGGCATCAGTTGCTTAAAGGAGTCGCGCCTTGCTTCACTACCGAAATCATAACCGAGGGTTCCCAAAGCATAAACCAAGTTGGCATCGGCTAGCTCGCTTGGGGCTTGGCTGGCGGTAACGTAATTAGAGGCACGATTTGACATGGCAACCTGTCTTGGGGTAGAGGAACTTGTAAAAGAGGGTGGATTAAATGTAGGTATGGGTGCGGGAGTCGCAGCAACAACTTCGGCAGGTTCGGTTATCAAAACCTCTTCTGGGATTTGGCTATTAGGTAGCGCATCACTGGTTTGGGGGCTGCCACAGCCACAACCAGAGGCGGCAACTGTTTCTAATTCTTCTGACACGGTTTCTCCTATCAGGTATTGTAAAGCACCAGCAATATTTAATTTGCCAACTAAACAGCGATGGGTATCATCAATTTCGGTTGGCGAACAGGGTATGGCAGTCTCTAGTAAGGCTGTCCTGACTTTTTGGGGATTGGGTTTTTCTCCCCGTTGCAATTGCAGACTCAGAAGTAAGGCCGCAACTCCGCTGACGATGGGAGTAGCAAAGCTGGTGCCACTGAGTTGGATTGTACCGCCTCCTGGTTTGGCTCCTAAAATATTTTCTCCAGGGGCGAGGATGCCTTGGTTTTGGTAGGTTTCTCCCCAGTTGCTAAAGTCAATGGGTTTTCCTTGTTCGTCCATAGCACCGACTGCTAGCACAGTTGGCATGGCAGCGGGAACGTGCAAGCATTCGCAACTATCATTTCCGGCAGCAGCAACAATTAAAACATTATTTTCTTTGCACAGACTCACGGCTTTTTCCAGCCAACCTTCGGCTTCCCCAAAGTCGGTGAGTTGTCCGCCACTGATATTAATGATGTGCGCCCCAGCATTGATGGCTTGTTCAATGGCGCGGGATAAGTCGAGTTGCGATAACTTCAGTCGTTCATCTGCAAAGACGGGAACGATTAAGCCGCGACATTTGGGTGCAATGCCCTGCACGGGAGAACCGGGTTGACCAAAAATAATACTGGCAACGTGAGTACCGTGTGCGGACATGGAACCATTGGCGCTAGCTTCCCCTGCAACTAGGGTAGGCAGTCGCGTTAGGTCTGCCCCTGTAAAACAAGGGTGATTTTGGTCAACTACCCCATCTAGGACGGCAATGCAAATGGTGGAGTCGCCCTTAGTGCTTGCCCATAGTTGTTGTATTTCTGGGATTTGTTTGAGTTTGGGCATTTATTTAAAAAATGCTTGGGCAATCTAACTTCAAGATTTTACTAGGAGTGGCGATCGCTCTGGAATTTGTTTATAAAACTTCACCCATGTTTATAAAAGTTCACCCATTGGGTGATTGACTCAGACCCCTCGAGTCTTTTGGCACTTTTATCCAATTCTTGAATAAAACTTTCCCAATGGATTGTGCAATTATCCCTCTTTTGGCAGATGAATCACGCCAGCGTGGGAGACTTAAACCCAATGCTTGGGCAATCAAGTTGTCAAGAATAGACTAAGTGGCGATCGCACTAAAGGATGATCGCTCTCGGATTGTTATATAAAAGTTTAAAATCTACTCAATGTTGCGTTTTGGGTGGTATCTGAGCCGTTCACAAAAGTTAACTCAATAGAATCTTGACAAAACTCCTTAGTTTAATCAACAATTAACCATCAAACAAGTTCTCAGGAACTCAAATACCATGAAAAAAAGAAACCTAAAACCCACTCAAACCGCTCCCGTTGAACGTCCCCAAGCTGGTAGCACTTCCCGCGACCCGCTGGCTATGTTCGCCGCCGGCGGTGGTGTGGGGGCGTGTAAAATGCCTGGAATTGAATATGTGCCTTTTGCGGGCGACGACGCGGAGTAATCGCCCTAATTCTACCACTCACCTCAATTCATGTCAAAACTCTTTTCCCTCCTCATTTACCGCACGATTCGCCTGGATGAATTGAAGTACAACCCTTGTTAGTTCTTCGTTTGACCTGACCTGGCACGACGGCGGGAAACGGGTTTTTGACTACGGTGGGGTTACTGGTTGAACAACAACTGAAGAAGTAAAGCACAGAGGAAAAAACACCATGAAAAAAAGAAACTTGAAACCAAACCAAACCGCTCCCGTTGAACGTCCCCAAGCTGGTAGCACCTCCCGCGACCCTCTGGCTATGTTCGCCGCCGGGGGAGTTGGGACGAGCGTAGGGAGTTTTGGAGGATTGGGGGGGGGGAAATATGTTCCTTTTGCGGGCGACGACGCGGAATAATCGCCCTAATTCTAGCACTCACCTCAATTCATGTCAAAACTCTTTTTCCACCTCATTTACCGCACGATTCGCCTGGATGAATTGACACACAACCCTTGTCAGTTCTGCGTTTGACCTGACCTGGCACGGCGGGAAACGGGTTTTTGACTAGGGTGGGGTTACTGGTTGAACAACAACTGAAGAAGTAAAGCACAGAGGAAAAAACACCATGAAAAAAAGAAACTTGAAACCAAACCAAACCGCTCCCGTTGAACGTCCCCAAGCTGGTAGCACCTCCCGCGACCCGCTGGCTATGTTCGCCGCCGGGGGCGTGGTGGCGCAAAAAACAAACGGAATTTATCAAATTCCTTTTGCAGGCGACGACGCGGAGTAATCCCCCTAATTCTACCACTCACCTCAAATCATGTCAAAACTCTTTTCCCTCCTCATTTACCGCACGATTCGCCTGGATGAATTGACGTACAATCCTTGTCAGTTCGGGGTTTTCCGATACCTGGCACGGGGGGGAGGAAAAACGGGACTTGGACTTTTTGGGGTTACTGGTGGAACCTTTATTCTCAAGAAGAACCCCACCGAACAGCTTACTACCCCAGTGGCACTTGGTTGGGGTCTTCTCTTTGGGTTTGTACTTCTGGCAAAAGCCTTTATACTTCTTAGCGCATTCCTCCAGCGTATTACCCAAGCGCAAGAAAGCGGGATGCCATTGAGTTAACCCATCATTAGTTAATCTTTCATAGCTGCCATAGTTACTGAAATCGTAGAAAAAGCCGTAACGCATTTTCGCTGCTTTAGGATTACCATGAATGTAGCGCAAGGTATTTAACGCTCTTTCCTTATCTGATGGCGAAAACCCATCGCAGAAATACCGCTTCTCCCAAAAATGCCCCGTTCGTCTTAACATTCGGTTAAAGCACATAGCCGTGTACCAATTAAGAAAGTGCATAATTTTGGGTAAATCATCCGGTTGGGCAGGTTCGATGAGATAATGGACGTGATTGGACATGATACAAAGGGCGTAGAGTTTGAAAGTGTATTTGTTTAAAGCCTTTTTGATGACATACAGAAAAACATAACGACACTCGCGCTGTGATAGTTTAAATTCGCGATTATTGCAACGGGTAGTGATGTGGTAACAATAACCCGCTTGGAAATTACGAGCTTTTCTAGACATGAAAATTGATGATTACGATTATTATTGGCTTTCAGGACTGGATGCAGAGAGTTCCTGCGAATATGAAGATTTAACCCATCCCAGTATCACCCGTCACTGGCAAGCAACTCAACAATACGGGGAATTACTTGGTATTGCTGCTTCATTAGGAGACGAAATAGTAGGTTTAGCAATCGTAGAACTAGATACGCAATCTGGTAAAGCGGGAATTTTATCTTTATTCGTTGAACCAGAACATCGAGGTCAAGGCATTGGTACTCACCTGATTCAACAATTAGAAACTAAACTAATAGAAATGGGCTGTAAGCGAGTCCAATTGTCTTATCAAGCTACTGAGATCGCCCAAGTTGCATTAGAACCAATCCTACAACGCCAAGGTTGGAAACTCCCGAAAGTTTCGCTAATTTTAGTTAAAGCAGAAGCAGAAAGAATCCCTAAAATTCCTTGGGTTAAAAAATATCAACTGCCAAAAGATTTAGTGATTTTTTCTTGGCAGGAGTTGACAGAAGAAGAAAAGCAACAACTTCAGCAAGGACAAGAAGAAAAACCTTGGTATCAGCAAGGTTTGTCACCGTTTCTAGATGAGACAATTGTGGAACCAATCAACAGCTTGGGGTTGCGCTATCAAGGAGAGGTAGTTGGTTGGATGGTAACTCACCGTGTTGCACCTGACACGATTCGCTACACCTCTATGTTTGTGGAAAAAAGATGGCAGCGTTTGGGGCGAGGAATTGTGTTAATGGCAGAATCATTACAGCGTCAGTACGATCGCGCAATTCCCTATTATGCCTATGCTGTTAGTAGCCGCAATCCACTGATGTTGGAGTTTGTCGATCGCCATTGTCAACCCTACATGAGTTGGATAGCTGAGTCTAAGACTACCTATAAGCGTTTGGTTGAGTAGGAACGCTCGCCGCAAGGTTTGTACTTTTGGCAGAAAGTCGGAATATTTGTTATCATTTCCCTCAATAGCTGTACATCAAAAACTCAAGGTTTATCGTCGTAATCAAGTACAAGAATATTTAGTCTGGCGTATTTATGATAGGGAATTTGATTAGTTTAGGCTAAATGTTGGAGAATATATTAAAGTTCAACCTAATAGCAATTGCATAATTTATTCGCAAGGTTTTCCCCGGATTCTGGTTAGATAAAGACGCTTTATTAGCCGGAAACTTAGCGAAAGCTCTAGAAGTTTTGCAACTGGGTTTGGCAAGTGGCGAACATCAGGATTCGTGTGCGACAATTGGCTAAAAGCTATAAGCGCGATCGAAGCGCGAAAGGATCGCACTCATCATCAATTTTGGAGCGATCGGCTTACGCACGAGTAAACAAGTATTGCACTCAAAGATAAAATTGCCACAGCCTTCGTCCGGTGTTCCCTGTTTTGGTTCCCTTTTGTTACATTCTATGAATTCACCTTGACTTGAGAGTATCCCCTAATGAAAGATACTGGATAACCTGAATTCAAGGTAAAATCATGACCAAGAAAAACTTACGCCCCCAGCAAGTTGCTCCGGTGCAACGCGAAACCACCGCAAAATCTTCAGTTGGAGAAAAAGGAGCAAGCGCTAGCCATGTGAGCGCTTGGGACGGAGGGATGATTGGGAATCCTTTTGCGGGCGACGAGGCGGAGTAGTCAGCTTAATTTTATCACTCACCTCAACTCATGTCAAAAGTCTTTTTCCACCTCGTTTACCGCACGATTCGCCTGGATGAATTGACGCACAACATGAGTCAGTTCGGGGTTTTCCGTTACCTGGCACGGCGGCGAGGAAAAACGGGACTTCTTTTTGGGGTGGGTGGTTGAACCAGTGTTTGACCAGATGAACCCCAGCAAGTAGCCTACTACCCCAATGGCACTTGCTTGGAGTCTTCTCATAAAGCTAACATCAGGATGCGTGTGCGACAATTGGCTAAAAGCTAGAAGGGCGATCGAAGCGCGAAAGCGATCGCACTCATCATCAATTTTGGAGCGATTTGCTTACGCACGAGTAAACAAGTATTGCACTCAAAGAAAAAATTTCCACAGCCTCGTCCCGTGTTCCGTGTTTTGGTTCCCTTTTGTTACATTCTATGAATTCACCTTGACTTGAGAATATCCCCTAATGAAAGATACTGGATAACCTGAATTCAAGGTAAAATCATGACCAAGAAAAACTTACGCCCCCAGCAAGTTGCTCCGGTGCAACGCGAAACCACCGCAAAATCTTCAGTTGGAGAAAAAGGAGCAAGCGCCAATTGGAATGGGCACATGATAATACCAGAGGTACCGGGGTTCACGCGTGGGGTTCCTTTTGCGGGCGACGACGCGGAGTAGTCAGCTTAATTTTATCACTCACCTCAACTCATGTCAAAAGTCTTTTTCCACCTCATTTACCGCTCTATTAGCCTGGATGAATTGACGCACAACATGAGTCAGTTCGGGGTTTTCCGTTACCTGGCACGGCGGGGAGGAAAAACGGGACTTCTTTTTGGGGTGGGTGGTTGAACCAGTGTTTGTGACATGAACCCCGCTGAGTAGCTTACTACCCCAGTGGCACTTGGTTGGGTTCTTCTCTTTGGGTTTATACTTCTGGCAAAAACCTTTATACTTCCTGGCGCATTCGTCCAGCGTACTACCCAGTCGCAAGAAAGCCGGATGCCACTGAGTTAAGCCGTCATCGGTTAAACGCTCGTAACTGCCATAATTACTAAAATCGTAGAAAAAGCCGTGACGCATTTTCGCCGCTTTGGGATTACCATGAATGTAGCGCAAGGTGTTTAACGCGCGTTCTCTATCTGAAGCTGGAAAACCATCGCAGAAATACCGCTTCTCCCAAAAATGTCCTGTCCGCCTTAACATTCGGTTAAAACACATCGCCGTGTACCAATTAAGAAAGTGCATAATTTTGGGTAAGTCATTGGGTTGATCGGGTTCTATCAGATAATGGACGTGATTCGACATGATACAAAGGGCATAGAGTTTGAACTTGTATTTATCCAACGCTTTCTTAACTGCATAGAGAAACACTTCCCGACACTCGCGCCTAGCTAACTTAAACTCACGGTTGTTGCAACGGGTTGTGATATGGTAAGAATATCCAGCTTTTAAATTACGGCATTTTCTTGGCATGGGGAATTTTCAGCAATGATTACTTCGGATAATGTCTTAATAGGCAGTCAAAAAAATTTATATCACATCAATCAACACAAACAAGTTTTTGATATTGACTATCTCTATCCTCTAGATATTGTCGAGCAATTTGTACAAGAACAAGCAACAAATTGGGGATTGGAATGTTCTTGTAAGATTGAAAAAGAGCAGTTATATCCAATTCGTTTTAATATATTTAGCGAAAATTCAATCATTGAACAAAAAATTAATTCAGTATTGAACTTTTTCCAGAAAGTTGGAACCAAGGCAAATGTCAAATTAGATTATCAAATATTGAGAAAATTTTTAGGCAATAACTTTGATTTGAGCAAAGTGACTAAGATTGTTACAGGAGTAGATTTGCGTCCAGATTTTTCTAAGTCAAGGCTAAAGTTTTGGTTGTGGTTAGATAATTACCCAGAAAAGCTAGAAACAGCGATATCTCTATGCGGAGACCGGGAAGATTTACGAATGCTTTATATTAACAATTACTGGCTTGTTGGGTTTGACTTTTATCTCAATGGTCATACTACAATCGAACTTTACCCAATTATCAACTCAGAGCAATTAAAACAAAAAGAAGTTCACCAAAGGTTAGCTAAAGTTTTATCAGTGCCAGCGTTAGAAATATTAGATGCTTTTAGTACAATTTTGATTGGTTTTGCCCCAAGTAATCAGGACAGGCTGCTGTATGGATATCTTGTCAATCCTAACGAATTTATAAATAGTTTGCAGAACGATATGGCTAATAAAGTCCATGCCTATTACCGAAATCAATCAGTATTAAATACAATGATATGTCTAAGTGAACGAGAATTAGTTTATGGAAAAACAGAGAATTTGAACCTGTATTATCAGATGAGCAAAAGTAATTAGTTGTGAGCGGATGAATAATGATTACTTCAACTTATGTCCTGATTTTGTCATCGAATTGCGTTCTCGTACCGACTCCCTCACCCAACTGCAAGAAAAAATGCAGGAATACCTCTGAGCCTACCCGACTTGTTGTAAACTCAATCTGATTCTACCAATTCCATCCAAAATCCCCCAATGCCCGACCTCATCACCATCCCCGGAATCCCCCAACTCTGGAGGCGCACCCAAGGCGACTCCCGCATCAAAATTGCCATCCTCGACGGTGCAGCAGACTTAGAACGGGCTTGCTTTGTCGGCGCAAATATTACTCAGTTTAAACCTTATTGGTCAGAAGATATCGAACTAAAGGACGAATATTTTTATTACCTGAAATTAGCTACAGAATTTAACCAACAGCAAAAAGCTAAAAAAGAACAAGACCCAGACCACAATTCAGACGAAGCCAAAAAAGAAAGACAAGCCTTTTTTGCCCAGTTCCCCGAAGCTATTAGCCGACGCATCGACTTATCCAGTCACGCGACCCACATTGCCAGTACCATCTTAGGACAACACGGTTCACCCGTCCCCGGCATTGCCCCCCATTGCACAGCCATCAACATTCCCATTTCCTTCGCAGGCGATGACTTCATCTCCCCCATCAACCTCACCCACGCCATCAACGAAGCATTAAAAGCAGGCGCACACATCATCCACATTGCCGCCTGTCAACCCACCCAAACAGGCATATCCCACGATTTATTCGCCCGCGCCGTCAAACAATGCCAAGACAATAACATTTTAATAGTCGCTCCCGGTGGCAACGATAAAGGCGAATGTTGGTGCATTCCCGCCATTCTCCCCGGAGTCCTCACCGTCGGTGCAATCCGCGATGACGGACAACCGTTTAAATTTAGTAACTACGGTGGCGACTATCAAAATAAAGGCGTAATGGCAAACGGGGAAAACATCTTAGGCGCACTACCGGGAACTGACGAACCGATTCGCGAAAAAGGTACGAGTTGCGCTGCACCCATTGTCACGGGAATTTCGGCTTTATTGATGAGTATGCAATTGCAACGAGGGGAACAACCCAATGCCGAAGCAGTGCGTCAAGCTATTTTAAATAGTGCCATTCCTTGCGACCCGGAAGAAGTAGAAGAACCGGAACGCTGTTTAATGGGTAAATTAAATATTCCCGGTGCATTCCAATTACTAACCGGAGAACCCTTAATCACCATTCAACCTTCTAGCACAATTCACCCAGAAATCGATGGGGTAGATAATAGGGTAGTACCTGCGAACAACATTGCCCGCCTGAATTTCAATTCCCTGGCAGACTCTGACACAGTGCAACCATCCAATACAACCGTTGCCACCCTCACCCCCAGTGAACCCACCGATGGCATTACCCCCAGCGCCACCTCTAAATTTGTCTACGCCTTGGGAACCATCGGCTACGACTTTGGCAGCGAAGCCAGACGCGACACCTTTAAACAACTAATGCCCGCAATCGAAATTGACGGCACCATAATTCCCCCTAATCCTTATGATGCCGGTCAAATGGTCGATTATCTGTCACAAAACCCCAGTGAAGCCAAAGCCTTAATTTGGACGCTGAATCAAGAACTTAACCCCATTTACGCCTTAGAACCAAGACAGGGTTTTGCTGCCGATGTCTACGAAACATTAATCATGATATTAGCGGGGCAAATTGAACCGGAAGACAGTGATGATTTTGTCGAACGAGTCAGCATTCCCGCCAAAACAGCCGATAAAACCGTGCAGTTATTTTCGGGGCAAGAAGTTCCGGTCATTACTTTAATCAACACGCGGGGAATGTACGGTTGGAAATTAAACGGTTTAGTCGAAGCAGCTTTGCAAAGCGTGGTTCCCCAAGTACCGCAAGCTGATGAAATTGCAATGAGAACATCTCTCACCAGCTTCCTGAATCGAGTTTATTTTGACTTCCAAAATTTGGGGCAAACTTCTAAAGACAGGGCGTTGAACTTTTCTGTTACTAACGCTTTCCAAGCTGCTTCGAGCTTTGCCGAAGCTATTTCAAGAGGAATGCAACTCGATACGATTGAAGTAGAAAAAAGCCCGTTTTGTCGGATTAATAGCGATTGTTGGGATGTGATATTAAAGTTTTTCGATCCAGAAAATGGCGGTAGGGCTAAGAAAGTTTATCGGTTTACGGTTGATGTGAGCGACAGAATTCCTGTGACTATGGGTGAAGTTCGCTCTTGGTCTGTGCCAAAATAAATTTGTTGTCAATGACCAACGCCAGATTTCCTGCCTCTATAGAACCCATTTGATATCTAGGAAGCTAGCCTCTTAATTATCAACCTAATAAAACAAAGATTCATCTTGGCAGTTGCATTATCTAAGGTTCTATCGAAGTTTTTGATGAGAATTTTACACCTTTCCATCCAAGAATTGGAGCGCTCGATGACCACCTCGCTTTTACTGGCACAAATCCTGATTGTCCTCTTTCTTATTTTTGTTTTTTTGAGGGTTTTTCCGAGAGTTCAAACTTACAGCGGTTTCCGCTGTTATGAGGTACACTGGATGAGTGAATAGGAAAGTTTAGGGAGCGATGGCATCAAGCGAGGTAGCTAATGAGAAGAAAATTGACGTAAAGTGGACAGCAAACTGTAAATAAAAGCTAAGTTTTTAGTCATTATTATGCTCTTATTAAGAGCTAAAAGCTATCCAGCAGAGACTTAAAGACTAAATCACTTAAAATTTACTAAAAAGAGTGGATAATTTTGATTACCATTGCTATAATACTTTTTAGTAGGTAAAAGCTGATTAATTATAGCTAATCCTGCATCAAAAAAAGCAGGAACTACTATCCGAACTTAGCATTCATAACTTTTTCTAGAATTTCGACAATAACCTTGTCTGGCGAGCGTTGGCTTCTTCAACGCTTGACAGCCAATAACTGAATAAAATACCAATCTTGACAGGAGTTCGCTTGAGCTCTTTTTTTTGTGTTTATTTTTATGTCGAATTCAATTGAAAGTTTGTTCACCTAATCAAAAAGGAGCTTTCGACATGGCTAAACCCAAACACAAAAGTATGCGGAATCAGCCAGAGATGTACGACGAAACCAAACGACCTTTCACCCTTAGTCTGACGCCAACAGCCGTCAACATACTGGATTCTCTTGCCAAAATACACGGTATTTCTCGCTCAGAAGTTGTTGAGCAATTTGCTAGAAGACGGGAGCAGTTACCAGCTCATTCACCAACCCAAAGTAACCCTTAGTCCTCAACCCAAACTCTTTGACAATCCAGCCCTTTTTTAGCCTCGCTCATTGCACTATGAATTTTTTTATGACCAGAACCACACAACTGTATTTTGGCTATCAAGTACAAAAGCCAAAAGAGGCTACCTTACAAAGATTGTAGCCGTTTAGAGTGTTATCGCTGGGGCGGACTTTGTACCAAGCATCATTGAGGCGGAAGTTGTCAAGGCGGCGATCTGCTGCCCCAATCCAAGAGCGATTCAGTTGCTACGAAACCCAGTGGGCAGAGTTAGTTTTGCTGTTGGGGGAAAGCACGTACGGCGGCTTCATTATTAACATTAAATAGTTATCGATGCTGGCAACACTGGGAGCTGCATTACTGGGATTGCCCAGACGTAAGTTGCGGTTATTAATGGCGCTCGCTGAGTGGTTCTCTGGTGCTTGGTTTGGGTTGCTGCACCCTTTTGGTTTCTCAAGACCAATTTGAGGAAGCTGAGACGACGGTGAGGGCGCAGTTAGATTGCAGTAGCTAATCATCCCTACCAACTCTCTTGGCGATCGCCCCCCGTTGCCACAATTTCCTCACTATCAGTCGCTCCCATTCTCATGTCAATGCCAAGCTTACCAGCAGTCTGATATTTAATCGCAAGAATCCAGTAACCGCCAAACAGCGGGGAATTGTCTAGGTTTAGCTATTCAGATGTCCAAATATTCAGATGTTCAAACATTCAAATGTTTAGCTAGGCTTTCCCACCGGGGTCGAACTTTCGCTCGCGAGTTCGAGTGAAAACAGAGATGGGTTGTAACTCGCGAGGGCTCTCATGAGCCAGAGCAATCATCTCAAACGTTTAGACCGTTCATGCGGGACGACTCAAATAAGATTGGGAGCCGCACAGCGAGACTGTTTCTAGTTTTTAAGGGGGAAGACTTAAGTCAAATGCTTAAACATTCAAACATTCAAATGTTTAGATGTCTTTAGGATCGAACTGTTGGAGGTATTGGGCCACGGACTTTTCGACCAGCTCGCTCATTTCCTGACCTGACTGTGCTGCTGCGGATTTAAGTTGGCGGTGCAGAATTTTTGGCAGATAAACGGTAGTCCGGACAAAGTTGGGGTCTTTGCTTTTGGATAGCGCGGTGCTGGGAGAAAGGTCGGGTTCGCCGGGCTTGAGTTTCTTGGCCTTCAGTAAATCATCAAAGCGACTCATAGTATCTCCTTTCCAACAGCGGTGTAGCACCCCCAAGCAGCTTTAGCATAAGGGTCTTTGATAGCGTTTACAGGAACCCCGGCGAGAGCAGCTTTTTGAAATACCGCTAGCCTCCTTATATCAGATTTGAAAATGGGCAATCCCGCTTTTTCGATTGTTGCCCTAGATTCAGCCCCGACTTTACTCGGAGAGGGCGGGATGACCGTAAGCAGGATGCGGTAATTGGATTGCAGAGAATAGAGAGCTTCCACCATTTGCAGCATAGCGCTCAAGGCCATAGCATCGGGAGAGCTGGGCAGTATCAGCAAATCGCACCCTTCTGCTAGAGTTTTCAGGTCTTCTGGGGTTGGTCGAGCCGGGGTATCGATAACGATGTGTTCGTAATCCCTGGCATATCGCACGCCTTGCTTTTCATCGACCACTTTGAACGGGAGGGAACCGCGAGCAGCCCAATCTAAGGCACTGCGGTTGAGGTCGCCATCTACCAACAACGCGGGTGCTTTGGTCTGCAAGTAAGCCGCTAAGTGCAGCGCGGTGGTAGTCTTTCCAACTCCGCCTTTAAATGAGGCGATTGTCACGATCATAGGTAAGCGTGTTGAGTTCATCACCTAAATTTTACATTCTAAACATCTGAATGTCTAGATAATTGAATGTTTAGATGTTTTAGTTTTAGAAGAAGCGATCCATATTCTCTACGCTCAGGAGTGCAGCCAGAGCTATCGCATCGTTTGCCTAAATCTTCAGGAAGTACCGTGCCCTGCGATTATTTGCCCTGCTGCCCTGGGTATTTGTTTATGACAGCGTTCTGTACCTCCTTGTCAGTGAATGCGCGCCTATTTCTAGCCAGACAGGCAACAGAGGGGAGCAAAAGGATAAGAAATAAGTTCGCTGTCGTACTCCTACTCTATGCAGGGTTTATCGGTAAGCCCTATTGACCTTACTGGGTTGTAGCCCAACATTTGGTAATAGAACCCCTGCTGGGTAAGGAGTGCGGCGTGACTGCCAGATTCGACAATCTTGCCCGACTGCATCACAAAAATCAGATCGCAGCCTACCGCAGTTGCGAGTCGGTGCGTGACCAAGATGATGGTTCTTTTGCGGCGCAGACGTTGCAGAGTCTCTATCACCAACTGCTCGTGCTTCAAGTCCAGCGCATTCGTGGGTTCGTCGAGGATAAGTATGGGAGCCTTAGTGACGAGCGCTCGCGCGATAGCTAGGCGCTGTCGCTGTCCGCCCGATAGGTTTTGACCGCCCTCAGCGATTAAAGTATCATACTGCTCCGGCAAGGTTTCGATGAACTCGGCTGCCCCAGATTCAACCGCCGCCTCCCGAATATCCCAGAGCAGAGCATCCGGGCGACCGTAAGCGATATTCTCGGCGATCGTTCCGGGGAAAAGCGGGCTGCCTTGCGAGACGAGCGCTATATGTTTGCGGACATCGGCAAGTTTAAGGGTGCGGAGGTCAACGCCGTCGAGGAGGACGCTGCCCGATGTCGGGTCGTAGAAGCGCGGCAAAAGATTGAGCAGCGTACTCTTTCCCGTCCCGCTAGGGCCCAAAAACGCCACCATCTGACCGGGCTCGATAGTAGCGCTGATGTTCCGCAAGACGGGTTGCCCAGCGTTGTACTCGAAGCTCACATTGGAAAATGCTAGCGTGCGGGGATAGACGGGAAGCGATTGCGCGTCAGGCGCGTCTTGTATGGCGGGCGGCTCGTCAATGACCGCAAAGACGCGATCGCATGAAGCTACAAACGTCTGGATCTTGGTTGTGAACCCCAACACCCAACCTATCGGGTCCCAGAACTGTCCCAGGTACGCCATGAATACGAGCAGATCGCCGATGGTTACGCCGTTGGATACCGGACGCAAGAACTGGTCGCGATAAACTAGGTATCCGCCGTAGCCTAAGATTACCCCGCTTCCCAGAGCGAAGACTACCTGAACCGCTAGCGGATAGAGGTTTTCTTGCCAATTGAGTCGCATGGAAGCCTTGACGCTGCGTTCGACCGCCTGCCCGAAGCGCCGCGACTCCTTTGCTTCTCGACCGAAGGACTGGATTAGCCCGATCGACTCTATAGCTTGCTGCATGGTTGAGGTCATCACCGCATCGGTCTGCTTCGACTCCAACGCTCGACTCCTAATTCTTCCCTCGAAGTACCAATTCGCCAGTATTAGAAGCGGAGTGAACGAAAGTCCAAACACGGTGAGAAGGACGTGGCGCGACAGCATGATCCAGAGCATCGCCGTCAGCGTCACCGATGCGGCCGTGGAGCCGATGAGCGTATCGATTACCCCCCAGGGGCCGAGACTGTCGTAGCTCAACCGATAGATTGTGTCACCTTGCGAGCGCTCGCCGTGCCAGCCGAGACTCAGCGCTTGCATTTTGTCGTAGAGTTCGGTGCGAACCAGCAAAGTTCCGTTGTACTGGATGCGGTAGTTCAACATCTTGCGGAGCATGAAGACGGTATCGCTCAGGATTCTAATAATCATCGCGACGAACGCCATTCCGAAAATTCGGTTCAGCGTACTTTCACCGAACGGAGCAAGAAACAGTGTATGAATCCAGTTGGATTTAGGAGTTGGTGACAAAACCGTATCGACTAGAATCGCCATCGGCCAGGCATTGAGAAGGTTGAAAAGCACCGATGCTCCGATCAAAAGCAAGAGCGTGACGATGAGCCATAAATCTTGGCGAAAGTAGGAAATAGAGCGCAGGACGATCCGCACCAACCAATGTTGGTTAATTAACGGCATCACCAATTTTGGTGAATTCTTCTGGCCCTTCAAACGTGCTTTGAATGGAAAATTCATGATGTGCTAGATGCCTCTAAATAAGACAATGCACCAATTAGGAAGTTTCACCCCAGTCAGAGAAGTCAGAAATTAACTTTTGGTTTTCACCCCTGTTGTCAAGCAGGGCAGATGGAATGTGAGATTATTCGACTGGTGCAAGATTGAAGTATAGTTTCGTTGTTTAAGGGTAGCTAAATAGAAAGCGAGAGCGCTTTGCCTCCTGGTGTGATGCGAAGCGCGTTGCTTTCCCGAAAGCGGTCACACAGTTGAAATAGTCTCAACTTTTCTAGCGGAACTTGCCCAAAACGGTCGATCGTATCCCAGCAAAAACCCCATCAGTCGGGCCATAAGGCTAATGCCTTCGCCCAATAGATGACTACAATATTATAGGAAATCTTCAGTAAATCCAAAGTTCTCTACGTTGCAAAGGAGCCGGCATCGTCAGCTTGTCGAAACTAACTGAAACCCGACGCAATTTAGGCTAGACTCGATTTTTAGCGATTGTCGATAAATTTGTTATTAACGTCCGAAAACTGGGAACTGGAAAACTCTCAGAAGTACATTTTGTTGAAGCTTTCCGTTTTGCTGGAGTGGATGGCTTAACCGGAACAACCACCGACCCCGAATCAGAAGCATTCAACCGCTCCTCATCCTCGAACAACGACGGCGCACGGTAATCGTTGACACATATTCCCTTCTAAGTAATAAGCTAACACATAAAAACAAACATACAAGTACCACCGGACGTTGTATCGTTAGCAACAACACTCACGGCATCACTATAGCGGAACCACTACCCACACCACCACCAGTGGAAGCTGCATTGCCCACCGCAACACCACCTGGGCCGGAAGCATCAGCACCACACCCCGTACCCGTTCAATCAAAGGAGCCTAGTTTAATGAACAAACTGCAAGCACCCGATAAAGAAGCCACGGTCAGGTTTACTGTGGATATGTCCGAAACTCTGCACCGCAAACTGTCGGTGTTAGCCGCAAAGACGGGGCGCAAGAAAGTAGATATCGTGCGGATGTTACTGGAGGATGGATTGAAGGAAGTGGACGGGTAAAGCGATCATTCTAGCCCGCTTCAAGGTAGCGAAGAAGTTCTCTAAACCATCAAAATCTCGTAGCGGGCTAGCGACATAGTGGCTGGCCCACGAACCGTCCGGCCAATCAGGGATTGAACCCTGCATACCAAAGCACAGAAAATAAGTTAGTTTTTATGAAAGAGCGTGCATCCCAATTCAGCCCCTAATCGCATTGATATGAATTTGCTCTGTAGTAACATTCATTAATAGTTATGCAGGATGTATAAGGACTGATTCATAGTCCAATATGGGAACGCATTGAAGTAGTAAATTAATGAAATATTCGTTAAATTAGGAAAAGGAACTTTCAACCTAAAATCATGGGACAATTCGATTACCTGCGCGACCAGATATCGAACAATATCTGGATAGACAAAGAAATCTTACAAATATCCGAAGCAGTTACAACAGCCCTAAACGAGGGTCGAGAATGGTACTTTAGCCTGCCTCACATTCAATTTATCGCGGCAAACCCAGTGATGGGAGGGGTTAAGGATTTACTGACCGCCTCCCAAGATTTAGGAGAGACGGTTGTTGATTGCAATCTCGTGTTTCTAGAAACGGTTTACGGCATCAACAAAGCTTTTAACAGCAAAGTTCACAAAGACCTAGCCGGTAAAGCTCAAACCGAGCTAGCCAAACTTGCCGCTAACAGCACGGAAAAAGCGATTTACGAAGCCTCGGTTATGGCGCACAACGAATCGCTCAACTTGCCCGAACTTTCCGTAAAAGTAGCCGCTATCGAAGCCGAAATCGCCGCCATTCAACAGCAAGGAGCAACAGCCGCCGAGCAAATAGAGCGGTGGAAGAACGGCGCTACCGCCAAGCTAGAAGAACTAAAGAATGAGCTATTAACCTTAATTGAAGGACTCCAAGGCAATCCCAGACGCAATGCCCGCGCCCGGCTCAGAATAGTTGAAGCCGGGATAGAAGCCATGCAAACCGGGAATATTCCTACAATTATCGCGCTGAATCCTTATGAAATTACCTCACAGTTCGACCTCTCCATAAATTCCACATTTCGGAGAGCGCCAGTTGTTAATAATGCCATAGTTCCTATCGCAGCCGGCGGTGCCGCAACAGTAGCGGGAGCCGCAACTGTACTCACTGGAATTGCAGGATGGCTGTTGAGCAGTTTCTTTCTCAAAGCGGCGAGCATCCCAGCTACACTGCTGCCAGCGCTAACGAATACGGTAGTGTCGATTGTGCTGAAAGTAATGGGTAGCGCTGGCGCTGATGCAGCGAGGTATTTAGCAGCTTCCGCCCTGAAGGCAGGGCAATCCTTGCTACCCAAACTCTTTGGTGCAACAGGAATGCAAGCGAGCGGGTGGGCTTACCTCATGGCTTGGGCAACACCGATAATCGGAGCAGCCGCAATCATTATCCAAGCGATGCGAAATAAGCTTTCATTAGCGGATATGCTTTATACTTTTGCCGAGCTAAGGGATGTACCCGGCAAGTTTAACTTGACACAGGCGCACGTGATTGACACCAACCGGGTGGAAATATTAGAAGAGTTTAAAACTTGCGCTAAAGACTTGCTATCCGAAGCTCGATTACCGATTGAACGCATTATCGGAGTCGGTATAGACCGCAAAAAAGAATATGCGGTTTGTTACATCTTGAGCGACCCCGACTCTCCTGTTCAAGTTTCGGGAAAAGAGGCAATTGCAGCAGCGCTAGGGGCCGATAAAATTGCGAGAATAGCATCAGGAAAATTTGGCTTTTTTGATTTGGAATAATTACTGGCATGAGTACCGATTATAAACTTACTTATTCTTGGCTGGATGAAAGTGTAGCAATGGTTTCCACAATTGCTGCTGTCGGGGCGACAAGTCGCTTATAACGCTGATAGAATAAGCCTCATAGCTCTTATTCCTTGTTGATAATTGGGTAGTTTATGTGGAGACAAAGACATTAATTCAACAACAACCTGCCAATTACTAAACATCGAATCGACCCATGATTCACCCCAAAGTCCAATATAAAAAGTGCTATGACGTGCATATTTTCTATAATTTTCTGTTTTTCTACTTAGGGCTTGCTGAATCAGTGAGAAAAGTAAACAGTGTATGGGTTTTCCGACCAAAAAAGTAGTAAGGGTGCAAGAA